>NZ_OX267714.1:1800000-2100000 GCF_946151045.1 Mammaliicoccus sp. Marseille-Q6498
GGTGTAATAGGATGTTTTCTACTACTTTCTTTCTATAGTGTAGTAGGCGGTTGGATTACGATTTATACATTAATGGGATTAACCGGCAATATTATGTCTGACGATGCCAATTATGGGAAGATGTTCGAACAAATTATTGGTCAGCCATTTTTAATATTGAGTGGGGTATTTATTTTTATACTTATGAATGTCATCGTATTAACTTTTGGTATTAAAAAAGGCATCGAAAGAGCAAATAATATTTTAATGCCATTGTTATTTATATTTTTTATCATTTTAGTTATAAGAGGTATCACTTTAGATGGTGCTTCAGAAGGATTGTCATTCTTCTTTAAATTTAATTTTGAAGATTTTAGTGCTGAAGGTGTATTATACGCACTTGGACAGTCGTTCTTTTCATTAGCGGTTGGCTTTTCATGTATGGTTACATATAGTTCTTATTTAAGTAAAAAAGAAAGCTTGCCTACTTCCGCAGCAACCGTATCCGTTATGAATATTGTCGTATCGATTTTAGCAGGTATGGCTATATTCCCAGTCGTATATGCATTTTCATTAGAACCGACACAAGGACCAGGCTTATTATTTATCGTCTTACCAAATGTGTTTAGCCAAATGGCATTCGGTTCCATATTCTTAACGCTATTTTTACTATTATTCTTATTCGCGACACTCACATCATCATTCAGTCAGTTTGAAATTATTATTTCAGCACTAGAAAAAGATGGCAAGAGATCAAGAACGAAAATAGTTTGGGTATTAGGACTACTTACATTTATCGCATGTATACCATCTTCATTATCTTACGGTGTACTTTCCGATGTCTCGATATTTGGTAAATCCATATTCGATGCTACAGATTATTTAGTCAGCAATATATTGTTACCGATAGGGTGTTTACTCATTGCTATCTTCATTTCATTTAGAATGGACCAAGCAATCGTTAAACAAGAATTCCAAATGGGAAATCACTTATCAACAAGATGGTTTAAATTATGGAAATTTCTAATGAGGTATATTATACCAATCATTATCATTATCGTATTTATATTTTCGTTATAAGCAATATCATATTTATATAAAAATCAGGGCCGAGACTTTTATATCTCGACCTTGATTTTTTTGAATTTTATAGAAAATTTCGTCATTAAATAAATGTTTTTGATATAAATTTTTATTCACTAATTAAGAATAAATATGCGTTAATAAAATTAATTAAGTTTGTTATTTCTGTTAAATAGTAACTTAACACTGTTGTTGTAGCAATATTTCAAAACGATTTAATTAACGTTTATTATATAATTATTCATAAGAACAGCTATTTCTCATTGTATGAAATTTGCATTATTATTGAAAGTTCGTTACTCTCATCATTGTGATTTAAATCAGCGCCATCATTATTAAGCATTATATAAACGATTAAAAAATCGACAACGAGGAGTGTTCGAAGTTGCAAAAATATAAAATAATGGACTGGTGGACATTTTTTGGTACGATAGCTGTTTTGTTAATTGCAGTTGTCCCAATGATGGTCTTCCCTAAAGCTAGTCAAGATGTCATAACGGGAATTAATGATATGATTTCAAATACTATGGGAGCTTGGTATTTAATACTTGGTTTAGTAATTTTTGGATTTGTATTATATATCGCTTTTGGTAAATACGGAAATGTAACTTTAGGTAAAGCGAATGATCGCCCTGAATTTAATAATTTCAGTTGGATTTCAATGCTGTTTTGTGCAGGTATTGGTTCTGACATTCTTTATTGGGGCGTAATTGAGTGGGCATTCTATTATCAAGTTCCACCTTATGGAGCAAAAGGTATGTCAGATCAAGCGCTTGAATATGCGACAATGTATGGTATGTTCCATTGGGGACCAATCGCATGGGCTATTTATGTGTTACCAGCGCTACCTATTGGTTATTTAGTGTTTGTTAAGAAGAAACCAATTTATAAAATCAGTCAGGCTTGTCGACCTATTTTAAAAGGACAAACTGATAAAATACCAGGTAAAATTGTAGATATATTATTTATCTTTGGTTTACTTGGTGGTGCAGCGACTTCGTTAGCACTAGGAGTGCCATTGATTTCAGCTGGTATAGAGAGATTAACTGGATTAGACGGCGGAAATATGGTCATGCGCAGTATTATACTGTTAGTAATTACGGTCATATTTGCAATTAGTTCATATACTGGTTTGAAAAAAGGTATTCAAAAACTTAGTGACGTTAACGTTTGGTTAACATTCCTAATATTAGGAATTGTATTAATTGCTGGTCCGACTATATTTATAATGGAAACAACTGTCTCAGGTTTCGGGAATATGTTGAAGAATTTCTTCCGAATGGCAACATGGTTAGAACCATTTGGCGGTATCGGAGGTAGAAAAGAAACGAACTTCCCACAAGACTGGACAATATTCTATTGGGCTTGGTGGATAGTTTATGCACCGTTTATTGGATTATTCATCGCAAGAATATCCAAAGGACGTACTTTAAAAGAAGTTGTTTTAGGTACGATTATATATGGAACATTAGGTTGCGTATTATTCTTTGGTATTTTTGGTAACTATGCTGTGTACTTAGAACTTTCTGGTCAATTTGATGTAGTTCATTATTTAAATCAGTATGGTGCTGAGACTACAATAATAGAAGTAATGCATCAATTACCATTCCCTAAAGTGATGATTGTGTTGTTCTTAATTTCAGCATTCTTATACTTAGCGACTACGTTTGATTCAGGTGCTTATATTTTAGCAGCAGCAACACAAAAAGAAGTTATCGACGAGCCATTAAAAGCTAATAGATTATTCTGGGCATTCGCATTATGTCTATTACCATTCTCATTAATGCTTGTAGGTGGAGATAAGGCGTTAGAAGTATTAAAAACCGCCTCGATTATAGCCAGTTTCCCGCTAACCTTTATATTTGTCATGATGATGGTTTCCTTTATCAAGACGTTATCAGGTGATCGGATACAACTACAACAACGTGCGGATAAACATAAACAAATTGAAAGACGTTCATTACGAATTGTACAAGTAAAAGCGAAACAAGAAGACGATAATTTATAAAATAATATTTACTAGAAATGCCCACCTGACGCTTCTCCCCCAGAAAGTGTTTAGGGTGGGCATTTCGCATTTTTTTAGCTTGTGAAATTGACTGAATATTAAAATAGAAAGGTTGACATCACATTGAGTATCGGGTATGCTAAATCTCATAATTTATTATTTCCTAGTAAACTTATCTGTATTAACAAATTATGTATTTTAAGTAAAAACCATACAGATAAAAAGTTTCATTAATATAGGAAGTAAATACAAGGAGGCCGTTATAAATCATGACAGAAGTGTTGACTTATGAACGCTTTGACACTGATCCATTTAAAGATATAGATATTACCGACGAAACAAAAGGCGCATATCAAATCATTAAATGGGCTTATGAACATTATGGAGAAAATATTGTATACTCTTGTAGTTTCGGGGCAGAGGGTATGATTTTAATTGATTTAATATCAAAAGTTAAAAAAGATGCGAAAATCGTATTTCTAGATACAGATTTACATTTCCAAGAAACATATGACTTAATAGATCGTGTGAAAGAGAGATATCCTTCACTGAATATAGAATTGAAGAAACCTGATCTTACATTGGAACAACAAGCTGATCAATACGAACCAGCTTTATGGACAAGTGATCCTAACCAATGTTGTTATATCAGAAAAATTAAGCCTTTAGAAGAAGTATTATCTGGTGCGACTGCTTGGGTGTCTGGTTTAAGAAGAGAACAGTCATTAAGTAGACAAAACACAGATTTTATTAATAAAGATGAAAGATTCCATTCAATTAAAGTATGCCCGTTGATTCATTGGACTTGGGATGATGTGTGGGCTTATATTGAGCGTCACGACTTAACTTATAATGAATTACACGATTTCCAATATCCTAGTATTGGTTGCATACCATGTACAGCACAAGCGTCAACATCTGGGGATTCTCGTGATGGAAGATGGTCAAACTTCAATAAAACTGAATGTGGATTGCATACAGCAAGTAATAATCCTAAATAACATTGTTATATAAATGAGATATTAACGTATCTTTTTTTAAATATAAAACATAGTATTCCTATAAGAATGGTTTTCTTATACAAATTTTAAAATTGGACAGGATGAGGTGACATTTTTGGAGTTATCAGTAACAAACAGCCCATTTAATCAAGAACAGACAGAAAAGTTGAATCAACTGCTTTCTACACTAACACCAGAACAAAAAATCTGGTTTAGTGGGTATTTATCAGCTTCATTGCAAGTCAATGGTTCAAGTGCGCCAGTAGCAAACGAAACAAATGTAACAGAACCAACAAACGTTGTAAGCAATGAAACACAAGCAAAAACGAGAGAAATTACGATTTTATTCGGTTCTGAAACAGGAAATTCTCAAGGTCTTGCTGAAACATTTGAAAGTAAATTAAAAGAAAAAGACTTTAATGTCAACATCGCATGTATGGAAGACTTTAAAACGAAAGACTTAAAAAAAGTTGAAGACTTATTTATCATTACAGCAACTCATGGCGAAGGTGATCCACCAGATAACGCGATCACTTTCCATGAGTTCATACATAGTAGAAAGGCACCTAAGTTAAATGATTTGAGATATTCCGTTTTAGCACTTGGAGATGAATCATACGAATTCTTCTGCCAAACTGGTAAAGATTTTGATAAGAAACTTGAAGAACTTGGTGCAGAGAGATTACATCCAAGAGTGGATTGTGATTTAGACTTTGATGAGCCAGCTGAAAAATGGATGGAAGATATTCTGAATGCTTTAGCAGAAGAATCTGGACATGGTTCAGATGCACCTGCAAAAGTTGACCCAGAACAAATCTCAACTAAACAAACTTATACGAGAGCAAATCCATATGAAGCTGAAATACTAGAAAGTATTACGTTAAATGGACGTGGTTCAAATAAAGAAGTGAAACATATTGAACTTTCTTTAGAAGGATTTACAGAACCATTCGAACCTGGTGACTGTATTGGCATATTCCCTAAAAATGATCCGGAAGTTGTTTCACAGCTTATAGAAACGCTTGTTTGGGATCCAGAAGAAAGTGTCGTTATTAATGATGATGGCGATACGCTAACTTTACACGAAGCATTAACAAGTCATTTTGAAATTACAAAACTAACGAAACCTATTTTAACTAAAGCGGCAGACATCTTTGATAATGGCGTTTTATCTGAAAAAGTTAAAAAAGATAGATGGATTTATGGTTATGTTGAAGGTAGAGACTTAATTGATTTAATCAATGACTTCCCACCAGAAGATTTACAACCAGATTCACTTCATAAAATTTTAAGAAAATTACCAGCTAGAGAATATTCAATCGCAAGTAGTTACCAAGCGACACCTGATGAAGTTCACTTAACGATTGGTGCAGTTCGTTATCATGCGAATGATAGAGACCGTAAAGGTGTTTGTTCTGTACAATTTGCTGAACGTTTAGAACCTGGTGATACAGTACCAATTTATTTGAAAAAGAATCCAAACTTCAAGTTCCCAAAAACGGATGATAAACCAGTTATTATGATTGGACCTGGAACAGGCGTTGCACCATTTAGAGCTTACATTCAAGAAAAAGAAGAATTAGGCCTTAAAAATAAAGCTTGGTTATTCTTTGGTGAACAACACTTTACAACTGACTTTTTATATCAAACTGAATGGCAAGGTTGGTTGAAAGATGGCGTGTTAAGTAAATTAAGTTTAGCTTTCTCTAGAGATACAGCTGAAAAAGTATACGTTCAACACAAAATTGAAGAGAACAGTAAAGAATTTTACCAATGGATTGAAGATGGCGCGTCTATATATGTTTGTGGAGACGAAAAAAACATGGCTAAAGATGTCAATCATGCGATATTAAATGTTATACAAGCTGAAGGCGGCTATAACGAAGAAGAAGCGGAAGCATTTTTAACACAATTGAAGAAAGATAGAAGATATCAAAGAGATATTTATTAAGAGGGGGCAAAAGCATGAGCACTCACACAGAGTTATCCGATAAATTGGATGAAATGGAACACATTAAAAATAGAAGTAATTATTTAAGAGGAACAATTAAAGAAGGCTTAGCAGATGAAGTAACAGGTGCTATTGCTGATGACGATACAAAACTACTTAAATTCCACGGTAGTTATATGCAAGATGATAGAGATTTACGTGACGAAAGACGTAAACAAAAATTAGAACCAGCATATAGTTTCATGATTAGAGTAAGAGTACCAGGTGGAACAGCAACATCAGATCAATGGATTGCTATGGATGATATATCTACGCAATATGCTAACGACACAATCAAATTAACAACAAGACAAGCATTTCAATTCCACGGTATTTTAAAAAGAAATTTAAAAAGTTCAATGCAAAGTATACACCAAGCAGTTATGGATTCATTAGCAGCTTGTGGTGACGTAAACAGAAACGTTATGTGTAATCCAAATCCTTATCAATCAGATATTCATAAAGAAGTGGACCAGTTAGCAACTCAAATTAGTGATCATTTAACACCACAAACTGGTGCTTATCACGAAATTTGGTTAGATGACGAGAAAGTCGTGGATACAAAAGAAGAAGTAGAACCAATGTACGGTAAGACTTACTTACCACGTAAATTTAAAATTGGTATCGCAGTACCACCTTCAAATGATATAGACGTTTATTCACAAGATATCGGGCTTATTTCTATTATCGAAGACGATAAATTAGTTGGATTCAATGTCACTGTTGGTGGCGGTATGGGTATGAAACATGGTAATACAGATACGTATCCTCAAGTCGGAAGATTACTTGGCTATTTCCCTAAAGAAAAAGCAGTCGATGTTTGTGAAAAAATATTAACAATCCAAAGAGATTATGGTAATAGAACAAACAGATTAAATGCTCGTTTCAAATATACAGTCGATAAACACGGTGTAGATTGGGTACGCGACGAACTTAATAGTAGATTAGGTTGGAATATTGAAGAAGCTAAACCATTTGAATTTGATCATAATGGTGACCGTTACGGATGGACAGAAGGAAGCGGTAAATGGCATTTTACTTTATTCGTTCAAAATGGTCGTGTAAAAGACACTAAAGACTACAAGTTGAAAACGGCGTTAAGAGAAATTGCTGAAATTCATACAGGTGATTTCCGATTAACACCAAACCAAAACTTAATTATCGCAAACGTAGCTAAATCTAAAAAGAAAGATATTCAAAAAATTATTGACGCTTATGGCATAACAGATGGCGAACATTACTCAGGATTAAGAAGAAATTCAATGGCTTGTGTAGCATTCCCTACATGTGGACTAGCTATGGCTGAGTCAGAGCGTTATTTACCAACACTTATTGACAAAATTGATGATTTATTAGACGAAGCTGGATTGAAAGAAGAAGAAATTACGATTCGTATGACAGGTTGTCCTAATGGATGTGCGAGACCAGCATTAGCTGAAATCGCATTTATCGGTAAAGCACCTGGTAAATATAATATGTATCTTGGTGGTGGCTTCAAAGGTGACCGCTTAAATAAATTATTTAAAGAAAATATTGGCGAAGATGAAATTTTAGCAAGCTTAAGACCAATTTTGATTCAATACGGAAAAGAAAAAAATGACGGTGAACACTTTGGAGACTTTGTTATTCGTAAAGACATTATTAAAGAAGTGCACTCAGGACAAGACTTTCATAGTTAATATAAAAATGGGGTGAAAGAATGGGCAAAGTATTCCTAGTTGGTGCCGGTCCAGGCGATCCAGATTTAATTACAGTTAAAGGCATCAAAGCGATTAAACAATCAAGTGTCATTCTGTATGATCGACTTGTAAATAAAGAATTACTCGAATATGCAACTGAAGGTACTCAATTGATTTATTGCGGAAAAAGTCCTAATAAACATTCTTTATCACAACAAGAAATCAATGACTTACTCGTGAAGTTAGCTTTAGATGGACATAATGTCACTAGATTAAAAGGCGGCGATCCTTTTATATTTGGACGAGGTGGCGAAGAAGCAGAAGCGTTAAGAGCATACGACCTTCAATTTGAAGTCGTACCTGGTATTACAGCTGGTGTTGCTGCTCCTGCATATGCAGGTATACCTGTAACACATAGAGACTACAGTTCTTCTGTAGCCTTTATAACAGGTGTCATGAGAGAATCAGTCGATGAAGATGAGTATTGGAAACATCTTGCATTAGGACCTGAAACACTTTGTATATATATGGGCGTTAAAAAATTACCAGAAATTAAGAGACTATTAACGAAACATGGTAGACCAAGTGATACACCAGTGGCGCTAATCCATTGTGGCACATCTAACAAACAAGTAACGGTTACGGGTACATTAGATGACATCGTTGATAAAGCAAAACATATTAAAAACCCAGCAATGATTGTAATTGGAGAAGTAGTCAAACTAAGAGAGAAAATGAATTGGTTTGAAGAAGTAGCAAATGAACAAACCGTGCCCGAGCTCATTTATTAATTTGGAGGGATAACAATGAAGGCAGTATTATATGTCAGTCATGGCAGTAGAATTAAAGAAGCAACTGACGAAGCAATCTCATTCATTGAAACGGTTAAAGGAACAATAGATATACCGCTACAAGAAATTTGCTTTTTAGAATTAGCTGAACCTGATATCGAACATGGTGCTAAAAAATTAATTCAAAATGGTGCAACAGAAATTGCTGTTATTCCTGTACTGTTATTAAGCGCTGGACATTATTTTAAAGATATCCCTAAAGAAATCGACGAAATAAAAGCTGAACATCCTGAAGTTGAATTTACTTATGGCAAACCACTAGGCGTCCAATCGAGATTAACGCACATTCTAAATGATCGTATAGAAGAAACAAATGTTACACCTCACGATGATGCGAAATTGCTAGTCGTAGGGAGAGGAAGTTATAACCCTCAAACGAAAATAGATATTTCTGCTATAGGAAATACACTTAGTGAAACGACAGAATTTAAAAATATAGAAGTTTGTTATTTAGCAGCATGCGAGCCTTCTTTTGAAAGTGCATTAGAAGCGGCACTGAAGGAAGAACATTCACAAATATTTATTGCACCTTATTTATGGTTTACAGGTGTTTTAGAAAGACATATAGAAAGCACAGTAAACGCACATAATACAAATAGTGAAATTATTGTTTGTAAGCATTTAGGACATCATCCTTCTATACAAGAAGCATTGAAAGATCGAGTGCTTGAAACATTTACTACAGAAAAAAGTGCGCTCTAAAGGGTGAATCAATTTGGCATATATACCACTTATGGTTGATTTAGCAGATAAAAAAATAAAAGTTTTTGGTGGCGGAAAAATTGCAGAAAAACGTGTTGCTACTTTACTCAAAAGTGAAGCTGAAATTCACGTGATTAGTCCGGATGTAACAGATATGCTTGAAAAACTACATGTTGATCAAAAAGTTATTTGGCATGAAAAATCATTTGAAATATCTGATATAAAGGATGCTGACTTTATCATTGCTGCTACAAATGAGAAGCACATAAATGATGCGATTAAAGAAGCGACACCTAAAGGCATTTTATTAAATATGGTTGGAGAAGCAAATGAAGGCAATGTGATATTTCCTGGGACATTTAACCGTGGAAAACTATCCATTAGTGTATCAAGTAGTGGTGCTAGCCCGAAATTAGTATCTACCATATTAAACGATTTACAAAATGAATACCCCATTGATTACGAATCTTTTGTGGATTTTCTATATGTATGTCGAAACAAAATTAAAAATCTAGATATTCAAAAAAGTGAAAAACAAGCACTTCTAGAAGAAATTATTTCTGAAAAATATCTAGATATCAATGAACAACAACAGTTTATGGAATTTTTAAATTCACAAGGCAAAAAGATTTGAGAGAGGAGTAGAATATGCGAAAGTTAACAATTTTTGCAATCGTAGGTTTCATGGCGCAACTTATAGACGGTTCACTTGGTATGGGATTTGGAGCAACTTCTTCATCACTACTATTAACCTTTGGCATTGCACCTGCGATAGCATCCGCAACGATACATTTTTCAGAAGTCGCTACGACAGCTGCATCAGGTATATCGCATTTAAAGTTTAAAAATGTTGATAAATCCATCATTCTTAAATTGGCATTGCCTGGCGCAATTACAGGGTTTATAGGTGCCGGTGTACTTAGTAATTTGCATAGTGATTTTATTAAACCTTTTATCGCAATATTTCTACTCACGATGGGTGTATATATTATTTATCAATTTGTGTTTAAAAAACAACAAAATTCTAAATTAGACAATGGTAAATTATCCGGATTTTTACTTGTTCCTCAAGGCGCAATTGCAGGATTTTTAGATGCAATAGGCGGTGGCGGCTGGGGTCCAGTTAATACGCCACTACTATTATCTAGAAACAAAATTGAACCTAGATATGTTATCGGAACAGTTTCAGCAAGTGAATTTTTCGTAACACTTTCAACATCTTTAGGGTTTATTATTTTCCTAGGTGGAAGTCAAATTAGCATAGCACTAGTAGCAGCTTTAGCATTAGGTGGTGTTGTTGCAGCGCCATTTTCTGCTTGGCTAGTAAAGACATTACCAGTGTATGTACTTGCTGTACTTGTTGGAGGACTTATTATATTTACAAATAGTAACGTGCTTATCGGGACTTTTGTAACAGATGGATTCACAAGTAATATCTTAAAAATTGGAATTATTGTTCTTTGGTTAGGCTTAGTGTTATTCACGCTTTACCAACACAATAAATTTCCATTTAATATTCAAAATCAAAAATCTAAAAAAGTAGATCAAATAAATTCATAGGAGTGTATAGTGATGGTATCAACTACTCAAAATAGTAAAGAAACGATCAAGCCTCATGGTGGCACATTAATTAATCGCCAAGTAGAAGGGCAAGAAAGAGAAAAATTAATCGAAGAAGCACAATCATTTTCAAAACTTACGTTGAACCCTTGGAGTTTATCTGACTTAGAATTAATCGCTATTGGTGGATTCAGTCCGTTAACAGGCTTTTTAGGTGAGAAAGACTACGTTAGTGTTGTAGAAAATTTACGTCTTGATAACGGTTTAGTATGGAGTATTCCAATTACTTTACCTGTAACTGAAGAAGAAGCGAACGAACTAGAAATTGGTTCAAATATCGCATTATACGGTGAAGATCATCATCTATATGGTGTGTTGAAACTTGAAGAAAAATACACTTACGATAAAGCTAAAGAAGCACAAAACGTATATGGTACAACAGATGTAGACCATCCAGGTGTTAAACGCGTTTACGAAAAAGGTAGTGTATACCTTGCAGGACCTATTCAATTAGTAGACCGTCCTAAACATGATGAATTTAGTGACTTCCATTTAGATCCAACTGAAACAAGAGCACTTTTCAAAGAACTAGGTTGGAAAACAGTAGTCGGTTTCCAAACAAGAAATCCTGTACACCGTGCACACGAATATATTCAAAAAATTGCACTAGAATCAGTAGACGGATTATTGTTAAATCCTTTAGTAGGTGAAACAAAATCAGATGACATTTCAGCTGAAATCAGAATGGAAAGTTATCAAGTTATTTTAAAACATTATTATCCAGAAGAAAGAACAAGACTTGTTATTTATCCTGCAGCAATGCGTTATGCAGGTCCAAGAGAAGCGATTTTACATGCATTAGTACGTAAAAACTACGGCTGTACGCATTTCATTGTCGGTCGTGACCACGCAGGAGTAGGCGACTATTATGGCACATATGATGCACAAGAATTGATTGCACAATACGAAGATGAAATTGATATTCAAATCTTCAAATTCGAGCACGCATTCTTCTGTACAGTATGTGACAACATGACAACAGCTAAAACATGTCCACATGATAAATCTAACCATGTGCATTTAAGCGGAACAAAAGTAAGAGAAAAACTTCGTAACGGAGAACAATTACCAAAAGAATTCTCAAGACCAGAAGTTGCAGACGTATTGATTAAAGGATTAAAACAAAACTAATTTTTCTAGGAGTGGAACAATGAGCGGGTCAACAAACATTACATGGCACGATTCTGAAGTAACAAAAGCTGAGCGCCAAGAAAGAAATGGCCATAAAAGTGTTGTAATTTGGTTTACTGGATTATCAGGATCAGGAAAATCAACAATATCAGTAGAATTAGAAAAAGCACTATTCAATCAAAAAATCACATCTTATCGATTAGACGGAGACAACATTCGTCACGG
The DNA here is from genome assembly GCF_946151045.1 of Mammaliicoccus sp. Marseille-Q6498. NCBI lineage: Bacteria > Bacillati > Bacillota > Bacilli > Caryophanales > Staphylococcaceae > Mammaliicoccus > Mammaliicoccus sp. Marseille-Q6498. The sequence continues at coordinate 1,812,270 of NZ_OX267714.1, forward strand.
ATTAAACCAAAACCTTGGATTTAGTCCAGAAGACAGAAAAGAAAATATCCGTCGAATTGGTGAAGTAGGTAAACTAATGGTAGACGCTGGCGTTGTGACACTAACAGCATTCATCTCACCATACAAAGCAGACCGCGATATCGTAAGAGATATATTAGAAGACGGCGAGTTTATAGAAGTATACACAAAATGTAGCTTAGACGAATGCGAAAAAAGAGACCCTAAAGGCTTGTATAAAAAAGCAAGAAGCGGGGAAATCAAAGAATTCACAGGCATTAACGCACCATACGAAGAACCATCAAACCCAGAAATCGTTATAGACACAGAAAACGAAAAAGTAGAAGAATCTGTTAATAAAATTATAGATTATTTGAAAGAACACAAGATTTTATAGTATGAGTTGAAAAAACAATCATCCAGAGACGGATGATTGTTTTTTTGTGCCGTTCTTTCTTCAGTTGGTACCCGAGCAAGATTATAACTAGATTAAGGTTGGGGTGGAACGCACCATATCTTGGAGATATCGTGCGTTTGACCCAGTATCGCACCATATCTTGAAGATATCGTGCGTTTGACCCAGTATCGCACCATATCCTGGAGATATCGTGCGTTTAGCCCAGTATCGCACCATATCTTGGAGATATCGTGCGTTTGACCCAGTATCGCACCATATCTTGGAGATATCGTGCGTTTAGCCCAGTATCGCACCATATCTTGGAGATATCGTGCGTTTGATCCAGTATCGCACCATATCTTGGAGATGAACTGACCCCTGTCAAGTAGACAACTAAAAAATGAAATTTGGACTGTCTTCATATTCAAGCTATGAAGGCAGCCATTTTTAATGTAATTCGATCTTCATTAAAAAACTTAATGTATTGGTTGATACTATATTTTGCCTTTTCAATATTTTCAAAACTATGTTTTTTACTACCTCTAAATAATTCGCTTTTTAAGATACCCCAAACATTCTCCATAGGTCCATTATCAATGCACTTGCTTACACGAGACATACTTTGAATCATGCCATTATCTTTTAAAAGCTTTTTGAAAGTTGGACTTGTATATTGATAACCTCTATCGCTATGTAATAAAATATCCTTGGTATTTCTACCTTTCATAGCTTTTTTTAATGTTTTAAATACAAATTCATTATTGTTGGATAAATTGATTTCATGACTGATTATTTTTTTACTACCTAAATCATAAATTGAACTTAAATAAGCTTTCTGACCGTTGTTCAATCTAAATTCAGTCACATCAGTTAGCCATTTTTTATTCGGGACTGTTTCATTAAATTCACGATTAAGTACATTTTCTGCTACATAAGCAGGTGTGTTCTGTATATATTTCTTTCGTTTCCTACGGATAACTGCTTTCAATCCTAGTTGTTTCATTAGTCTGTGTATGCGTTTATGATTAACTTTTTTCTGTAACTTCAATCTAATATAAATATATATACGTCTATAACCGTAAATACCTTCATACTTATCATAGATATCTATGATATCGCTGATTAATTCTTTGTTTTCTAGTTCTAATAGTGGTGCCTTTCGGCTCAACCACTTATAATAACTCGCTCTAGAAATTTCTAGTACTTCGCATAACCATACTATTGGATAAGTATCTTTTAGCGATTTGACCGTTTTGTAGGATGCTTCTTGCCTGATCTTTGTTTCATCAACTGCCTTTCTATCTCTTCCTCCTTTTTTAATACTTCATTTTCCATTTCTAAATATTTATTTCTTTCTTCAAGCGCTTTTATACGGGCGTTCAACTCTTCTTCTGATGTCATGATGCTTTGTGGTTTACCTTTACCTCTGCCATCAATAAGGCCATCTTTACCGTGTTCTTTATATTTTTGAATCCAACTGTAAAGTTGGCTATATTTTAAATTGAATTTTTCTGACGCTTCTTTGTAAGTTATATTGTGATCTAAGCAATATTTTACAATCTCAATTCTTTCTTCTACTGTCGTTTTTTTAGGATTCACGATATACACCTCGGGTTCATCTGATTTGTTTTTCTTACCCTCAGTATACTGGTTTATCCATAGACGTACAGTTGATTTACTTCTTATATTATATTTAATGGCTAAACCTTCTAGTGAAATACCTTTATTAAAATAATCTTGAGCTAACTTCTCTTTCATCTTCTTCGAATATTTTTTATAAGAAGGTTGTGATATTAGAATATCTATACCGTGTTCAAGGTACATATGATATTTATATCTTAGTTCTTTCGAATCATAATTCAGATTAAGTTTTCTTATAGCTGTTTCAAAGCTATAACCCTCCTCAACTATTTCAAATAATTTTAGAAATGTCTCAACAGATAACTTCATTTTTCTCTTCATATATAAAAACTCCCTTCAAAGTTTTGTTTTTTTACTGTCTACTTTGAAGGGAGCATATCAAGATATCGTGCGTTTAGCCCAGTATCGCACCATATCTTGGAGATATCGTGCGTTTTTTGTTGGAATCGCCAAAAAACGCACAAGAACTTTGGCGTTTCGGCTCAAATCGCCAAAATACGCACAAGAACTTTGGCGTTTCGGCTCAAATCGCCAAAAAACGCCAGAAAACTTGTGCGATTTAGTCAAAAACAAGCTAATAAGAAATTGTATTACAGCCATTATTTACTTTTACTCTACGCAAAAAGGAGGTGCAATAAATACATTTACCAAAATTTAACAACAATGATATAATATTTAAAAAATATGGGTGATATATTTATATTGTATTTTGCAAGGAGGAAACATATGGATTTTACAATGATTCTATTAGTAATTGTATTTGGATTTTTAGCTGCTTTTATTGATGCGGTAGTGGGAGGTGGAGGATTAGTTTCAATTCCAGCTTTGCTTGCTACGGGTATGGCTCCTGCTACTGCATTGGGGACAAATAAGTTAGCGAGTTCATTTGGATCTTTGATGTCTACTATTTCATTTGTTAGAGCAAAGAAAGTGGATTTCAATGTAGTAGGTAAATTATTCCCTGTCGTAATTATAACTTCTGCAATTGGAGCATATATTGCTACGTTAATTCCACCAATTTACTTTAAACCATTAGCGATAATTATGTTGTTTTTAGTTTTAATATATACGATTTTTAAAAAAGATTGGGGTTCAGTTAATACATATAAAAAGACAACATTTGTAAAACAGTTCATTTTCATTACAGTTATAGCGCTCATTGGTATGTATGATGGATTTTTAGGTGGGGGAACAGGTAGTTTTTTTCTATTTACTTTATTAATTATGGGATTTGATTTTTTAAGATCAGCAGGGAACGCAAAGTTTTTGAACTTTGGTAGTAATATTGGTGCATTGATTTTATTCATAAGTTTGGGAAAAGTAGACTACACATTAGGATTAATCATGGCTTTATCTATGATTGTTGGCAGTTATGTAGGAAGCCAATTCGCAATAAAAAAAGGAGTAGGCTATGTAAAAATATTGTTTATAGTTGTAACCATACTTTTATTGTTAAAAAATATATATGATTATATTTTGGTGTACATATAAGATTATAACTAGATTTAGGGTGCGTATGAAACGCCAAAAATCCTCAACGATTTTTGGCGTTTTCTCATTTATTCTTTCAAGCTTTGTTCAAATTTACGGATGTAATCGAATGTTTCTTGGTATTTAGCTACTTTCTTTGACATTATGTTTTGGCATTTAATAAAAATATTTTTTAATTCTCCATATCCATTACCTATTTGAGACTGATAAAGTGCCGCTTTATACTCTGAAGAATATTCACTATTTATTACGATTAAGTCTAGATTTTCTTTTATGCATTCTTTCAAAATTATAAACCTACCAATTCTTCCATTACCGTCATGAAAAGGATGTATCTTTTCAAAGTTACTATGAAATTCAACGATTGAATCGATATTTTTAATTTTACTATTGTATGAATTTATGAGGCTCTTCATATGTTCTGGTATAAGTGTGTGATTGCATAGTTTTAAATCTACTCCTCTTAATTCAGCGGATACTGGTCTGTAATCACCAGCAAAAGCTTTATCAAAAATATTTTTGGAACCATACATCAACATGGCATGATAATTTTTAATGACTTCTTCGCTCAATGGTTCATCTGCAGTAAGTATGACATGATTAAATAGTTCGAGCGAATTCGTTGTTTGTATAATATCATCGAGTGGATGATTGCCTAACACTTCCTTTTCAATAAGGTAATGTTGTAATTGTTCTTTTGAAAATGTACTACCTTCTATTTTATTTGAGTGGAATATAAACTCTGTTATTAATTCATCAAATACACCGTTCTTTAATTGCTTTAGTAAATCAAATTGGTTGCTCGTAATTTTCATTGTTAATACCTCTATAAAAATTTGATCAGATAATTTATTTATCGACTAACGCTTTAAGTGCTTCATCATATTTAGTACTTATTTCATTAACTAAATCCAATATGTTTTTATAATCTTCATTAATAGTATTAGTCCTTATTTCTTCTGAGACTGTTGTTACTTGGTTATTGTTAAATTTTTTGATGTTTGTTGTATCCATATACTCACTCCATAGTTCAGTATTTATAGGTATATAGTAATGTGTAAATGTTCTTTTTTCAATTACTACCTTACCAAGATTATAACTAGATTTAGGTTGTGGTGGAACGCACCATATCCTGAAGATATCGTGCGTTTAGCCCAGTATCGCACCATATCTTGAAGATATCGTGCGTTTAGCCCAGTATCGCACCATATCTTGGAGATATCGTGCGTTTGACCCAGTATCGCACCATATCTTGGAGATATCGTGCGTTTGACCCAGTATCGCACGATATCTTGGAGATATCGTGCGTTTGACCCAGTATCGCACCATATCTTGGAGATATCGTGCGTTTAGCCCAGTATCGCACCATATCCTGGAGATATCGTGCGTTTAGCCCAGTATCGCACCATATCCTGAAGATATCGTGCGTTTAGCCCAGTATCGCACCATATCCTGAAGATATCGTGCGTTTAGCCCAGTATCGCACCATATCTTGGAGATATCGTGCGTTTTTTGTTGGAATCGCCAAAAAACTCGGAAGAACTTTGGCGTTTCGGCTCAAATCGCCAAAAAACGCACAAGAACTTTGGCGTTTCGGCTCAAATCGCCAAAAATCGCCAGAGAACTTGTGCGAATTAGTCAAAAACGCCAAAAATCCTCAACGATTTTTGGCGTTTTTCTATATTTCTATAATATTATTTATTTTCTCGTTCTGGTATTGGGAAGTATTTATATATTTCTCCAGTTTTAATAGCGTTGCTAATAGTAGATAACCATTCGTAATATACTTTATAGTCTTCTAATTGATTATGGATGATGGTAGCTTCTTCTTTTATCGATTCTTCTACTTCTTCTGCATTGATTATCTTCTGCAATATAACTTCTGCGTCTCGCACAGATTCCATATTGATTGTAATTTCTCGATCCCATTTTCTTGAGAAGAAGTTATTAAAGAATATGAAGAAGTCTTTTTCAGCAATAAAGTGTTGTTTTCTGCTACCTCTTGTAAATTGTTGTTTGACGATATCGTATTCTTGTAGTTTCTTAACACCTGCGCTCATGCTCGGTTTACTCATTTGCAGTTGTTCGCGCATTTCGTCTAGTGTCATACTACCTTCGAATACCATCGTTCCGAATAAGTTACCGACACTGCGATTAATACCGTATAAATCCATCGTTTCTCCTATTGCGTTAATTACGATGTCTTTAGCCTGGTCTAATTGTTTTTCGTAGTTGTTTGAACGTACCACTACTTACACCTCCAATAATTACTTTAATTGTACCACGAATTCTTTTACATTGTAGTTGCTTTTGCTAGACTTGTCTATTTGAATTTACACGTTTGGAGAATTTTTGAAAATAAAATTGCTCATTTGACTCTCTTTCATTTATTTGCTAGTATTAAATCTGTAAAGTTCGTTAAATAAAAATTTAACAAAGTTAACGGAGGTAAAAAAATTATGAAATATATAGACAAATTATCTAGACGTCAATTTATTGATGGTGAGTGGGTAGAGTCTTCAAATAAAGAAACACGTGACATTATTAATCCTTACAATCAAGAAGTTATCTTTTCAGTTGCAGAAGGTACGAAAGAAGATGCTGAAAAAGCAATTTTAGCTGCGAGAAAAGCTTTTGAATCTGGTGTATGGTCACATGAAACAAGTGAAAACAGAAGTAATAAAGTAAGAGAGATTGCTGATTTAATTAAAGAAAACAAAGAAGAGTTAGCTTATCTTGAAACGTTAGACACTGGTAAAACACTTGAAGAATCATATGCAGATATGGACGACATTCATAATGTGTTTATGTATTTTGCAGGACTAGCGGGTAACGATGGTGGAGAAATCATTGAATCACCAATACCTAATTCTGATAGTAAAGTTGTAAAAGAACCTGTTGGCGTGGTAACACAGATTACGCCTTGGAATTATCCTTTACTACAAGCTTCATGGAAAATAGCACCTGCGTTAGTAACAGGTTGCTCATTAGTAATGAAGCCAAGTGAAATCACACCGTTAACTACAATTCGCGTATTTGAATTAATGGAACAAGTTGGCATTCCACAAGGTGTTATCAATTTAGTACTTGGTAAAGGTTCAGAAGTTGGCGATGTAATGTCATCTCACGAAGAAGTAGACCTTGTATCATTTACTGGCGGTATTCACACTGGTAAACACATCATGAAACGTGCTGCAGATAATGTAACAAACGTTGCATTAGAACTAGGCGGAAAAAATCCAAATATTATATTTGAAGATGCTGATTTAGAACTAGCTGTAGACCAAGCATTAAACGGTGGTTTCTTCCACGCAGGTCAAGTATGTTCAGCCGGATCTCGTATCATTGTTCATAATGATATTAAAGAACAATTCGAAGCTGCATTTGTAGACCGCGTGAATAAAATCAAAATGGGTAACGGTTTTGATGAAGACACTGAAATGGGTCCAGTTATCTCAGCAGAACATAGAGAAAAAATTGAAAAATATATGGAAGTTGCTAAAGAAGAAGGCACTACTATTGCTGCAGGTGGTAAACGTCCTGAAAGAGCAGACTTAAAAGACGGTTTCTTCTTTGAACCAACAGTAATAACTGACTGTGATACATCAATGAGAATCGTACAAGAAGAAGTATTTGGTCCAGTTGTTACAATTGAAGGATTTTCATCTGAAGAAGAAGCGATTCAATTAGCAAATGATTCTATTTATGGTTTAGCGGGCGGTCTTTTCACAAAAGATATGCTTAAAGCAAACCGTGTAGCAAATCAATTGAAAATGGGAACAGTTTGGGTTAATGATTTCCACCCTTACTTTGCGCAAGCACCATGGGGCGGATATAAACAATCAGGTATCGGCAGAGAATTAGGTAAAGAAGGATTAGAAGAATATTTAATTTCTAAACATATCTATATAAATACACAACCAGAGCCAGTTAATTGGTTCGGCAAATAATTAATAGGAGGCAGTTAAGATGGAAAAATCTTATGATTATATTATTATCGGCGGAGGTAGTGCTGGTTCAGTACTAGGCGCGCGTTTAAGTGAAGATAAAGATAAATCGGTATTAGTATTAGAAGCAGGTAGAAGTGACTATGCATGGGACTTATTAATCCATATGCCAGCAGCACTTATGTATCCTTCAGGTAATCGTTTCTACGATTGGAAATATGAAACAGAAGGAGAACCTCATATGGGCGGTAGAAAAGTTGCCCACACAAGAGGTAAAGTATTAGGTGGATCAAGTTCTATCAATGGTATGATCTATCAACGTGGTAACCCTATGGACTATGAAAAATGGGGTTCTGATGAAGGAATGGATAACTGGAATTATGCACATTGTCTTCCATACTTCAAAAAATTAGAAAAAACTTTTGGTGCAGAGAAATCAGATCCATATCGTGGACATAACGGCCCAATCAAATTAAGAAGAGGCCCAGCAACTAATCCATTATTCCAAGCATTCTTTAATGCTGGTGTTGAAGCGGGTTATAACAAGACGCCTGACGTAAATGGATTTAGACAAGAAGGATTTGGACCATTCGATAGCCAAATTCATAAAGGTAAAAGAGTTTCAGCTTCAGTTGCTTACTTAAGACCTGCAATGAAAAGAAAAAATTTAACAGTACAAACAAGAGCTTTTGTTACTGAAATTAATTACGAAGGTAGAAAAGCAACAGGCGTAACATTTAAGAAAAATGGTAAAACGCATACTGTTGGAGCTGGAGAAGTTATTTTATCAGGTGGCGCATTCAATACACCACAATTATTACAATTATCAGGTATTGGTGACTCAGAACACTTAAAATCACTTGGCATTGAACCACGCGTACATTTACCAGGCGTTGGTGAAAACTTTGAAGACCATTTAGAAGTATACGTTCAACATGCATCTTCAGTACCAGTTTCACAACAACCAAGTTTAAACAAACTAAAAATGCCATTAATCGGATTACAATGGTTATTCGGCAAAAAAGGACCAGCAGCAAGTAACCACTTTGAAGGTGGCGGATTTGTAAGATCTAATGATCAAGTAAAATATCCAAACTTAATGTTCCACTTCTTACCTCTTGCAGTTCGTTACGACGGACAAAGAGCAGATACACAACATGGTTTCCAAGTTCATATTGGACCAATGTACTCAAATTCTAGAGGTAGCTTGAAAATTAAATCTAAAGACCCATTTGTAAAACCAAAAATTGTCTTTAACTATTTATCAACTAAAGAAGACGAACAAGAATGGATTGAAGCAATTAGAATAGCAAGAAATATTTTATCACAACCAGCATTAAAACCTTATAATGACGGTGAAATATCTCCAGGACCTAACGTTCAAACAGATGAAGAAATTTTAGACTGGGTTAAAAAAGACGCAGAAACAGCATTACACCCATCATGTAGTGCAAGAATGGGCCCATCATCAGACCCAATGGCAGTTGTAGACCCAGAAACAATGAAAGTACACGGTATGGAAAACCTACGCGTAGTTGACGCATCAGTAATGCCACGCACAACAAACGGTAATATCCATTCACCTGTATTAATGATTGCAGAAAAAGCTGCAGATATTATAAGAGGTAAAAAACCATTAGAACCAGAAGAACTAGACTACTATCAACATGGCGTACACCCTAAAGACGCAGGAACAGTTTAATATAGAAGGAACACACCCAACCATAGCAAGAGAAATGGTCGGGTGTGTTTTTCTATGTATAGAAAGATTGGTAGAGCAGTTAGGGCTATGGTGGAAGTTGATGGTTGATATGGTGAGGTTTGTCGGTGAAGATGAGTAGGGGTTATTAGGTGGTTGGCCGATTTTTCAAAATTTGAGACGCTAAGTTGCTAGAATTGGATGTTTAGCAATATAGAGAGGTTCTAAGTTGCTAAAGTAGAGAATCTAGCAATATAGGGAAGGTCTAAGTTGCTAAAGTGATGAATCTAGCAATATAGAGAGGCGCTAAGTTGCTAAAATGGTGAATCTAGCAATATAGAGAGGCGCTAAGTTGCTAAAGTGATGAATCTAGCAATATAGAGAGGCGCTAAGTTGCTAAAGTGATGAATCTTGCAATATAGAGAGGCGCTAAGTTGCTAAAATGGTGAATCTAGCAATATAGAGAGGTTCTAAGTTGCTAAAATGGTGAATCTAGCAATATAGAGAGGCGTTAAGTTGCTAAAATGATGAATCTAGCAATATAGAGAGGCGCTAAGTTGCTAAAATGGTGAATCTAGCAATATAGAGAGGCGCTAAGTTGCAAGTCAGGCTCCACATGCAACATAGAGAGGCGCTAAATTGCAAGTCAGGCTCCACATGCAATATAGAGTTGGTCTAAATTGCAAGTCATGGCTCACATGCAACATAGAGTTGGTCTAAGTTGCAAGTCAGGCTCCACATGCAACATAGAGTTGGTCTAAGTTGCAAGTCAGGCTCCACATGCAACATAGAGAGGTTCTAAATTGCAAGTCAGGCTCCACATGCAACATAGCGAGAAATAGTACATACCAAATATCCACAAAACAAAAAAACAGCTGGCGTTTTTGCGCCAGCTGTCCTTCATTTATCTATTTATTAATTCTTATTCACAGATGCGTCGTAAATTGATTCTACTGCGTCTCCTAGGCCTTTATCAAATTCTTCTACTGATTGGCCAGCGAATAAGTCTGTAACTAATGCGCGTGAGAAGCTTGCGATTAGTCCGTCGTTTTCTTTTAATAATTCGTTTGCTTTATCTCTAGAGTAACCGCCTGATAATGCTACGACACGAACTACGTTTGGATGTTCGATTAATGATTTGTATTGGTTAGCGTTTGTTGGAATAGTTAATTTCAACATTACAAATTGATCGTCGTTTAATTTATCTAATTCTTTAGCGATTTCTTCTTTTAAGATATCTTCAATTTCTGCTTTATCTTTAGCATTAATATTTACTTCTGGTTCAATAATAGGTACTAATCCTGCTTCGATGATTTGTTTACCGATTTCGAATTGTTGTTGAACAACTTTAGCAATCGCATCTTTGTTTGGTTCTAAAATGTTTGAACGCATTTTAGTTCCGAATACGTTGCGGTCTTTAGCGCGTTTTAATAATTCATCTAAACCAGGGATAAGTTTCATAAGTTGAACGCCGTTTTCTTCTTCAGCAAGACCTTTGTCTACTTTTAAGAAAGGAACGATACCTTTTTCTGCTAAGTAATCTGCAGTGTATTTACCTTCAACTTCACGGTCCATAGTTTGTTCAAATAAAATGGCACCTAAAATTTTCTCTGATGAAAATGATGGTGAAGTAATAATACGTGTTCTCATTTCGTGAACAAGTGTATACATTTCTTCTTCAGTATTATATTGATCTTCATCAACACCGTAATCTTTAAGAGCTTTTGGAGTACTACCACCGCTTTGATCTAGTGCAGCTATAAAACCTTTACCATTCTTAATTTTATCAAATTGTTCTTGGTTCATTTTTTCCACTCCTTTAATATTCTTCACCTATAGTATGATGATTTATAGGTTTATTCGCAAGTCATTCAACTTTTAAAAGGTATGTATAAAATTATTTTCAGAATTTTCAGCAAAATGGTTGCTATTTTTATTAAAACATACTATTCTTATGGGAATTATAAGAATAGTAATGAAAAAGCTTTTGAAAATAAATTCTTATAATACTTTACTGAAAACATCAGTTTAAAAAGGGGGATTTATATATGTCAAAAAAGCAAATTCATTTTAATGGTTTTATACAAAATTCACCATCGCCTTATTCATCAGGATTATGGAAACATGAACAAGATAATGGATCGAATCATAATACTTTAGAATATTGGATAGATGTTGCACAGACGCTTGAACGAGGAAAGTTTGATTCTGTATTTATTGCTGACGTTTTAGGAACGTATAATGTTTACAATCAATCTTATGATACTGCAGCAAAGCACGCCGTACAATTACCTTCCCATGAGCCAACCGCTATGATTTCTGCAATGGCAGCTTTTACAAAACATATTGGATTCACACCTACAATTTCAACTACATATTCACAGCCGTATAGTTTAGCTAGGCAATTATCAACTTTAGATCATTTAACAAAAGGTAGAATAGGTTGGAATGTCGTGACGTCTTATTTAGAAACGGAAGCTGTAAATTTAGGATTAAAAGAAAGACTTCCGAAAGAAGAAAGGTACAATCGTGCTGATGAATTTTTAGAAGTGGCATACAAACTTTGGGAAGAAAGCTGGGAAGAAGAAGCGGTTGTGAGAGATGTTCAAAAAGATACTTATGCAGAACCTAATAAAGTGCATGGTATTCACCACAAAGGAAAGTATTTTGATGTTTCCGGTCCACATTTAGTAGAACCATCTCCACAAAGAACACCATTACTTTTCCAAGCAGGAGCTTCAGAAAAAGGTATAGAATTTGCGTCAAAACATGCTGAAGCGGTATTTACAAAACATACAAATTTAGAAGCTTTGAAAAAATACGTATCAGATATTCAACAAAGGGCAGAAAGACATGGGAGAAACAAAGAAGACATATTAGTATTTCCAATGGTTCTACCTATAGTAGGAAAAACTGAGGAAGAAGCATATAGAAAACATGAAAAATTAAAAGAATATGTCAGCTACGAAGGGGTAGCTACATTGTTAAGTGGTCATACCGGTATAGATATTTCTAAATTTGATCCAGATGAATATATAGAGAATTTGGAAACTGATGCAATACAAGTCGACCTTGATATATATGCGAAAGATCCAAATCATAGATGGACGTTTAGAGAAGCAATAAAGAATCACGCAATTGGTAACGGAGCAGTGAAATTTATCGGAACGAAAGAACAAGTTGCAGACCAATTTGAACAATGGGCAATAGAAGGCGGAGCAGCCGGCTTTAATATTACACAAAGTTATTCACCAGGTACTTTTGAAGAATTTGTAGATGAAGTCATTCCAGAATTACAAAAAAGAGGACTGTACAGAACAGAATACGAAGGACAAACACTTAGAGAAAATATGTACGGAAAAGGTCATGCTCGGTTGAGCGAATCACATCCAGGAAAGAAAAATTCCATATTCGCACCGAAAATATAATTTCCCGAGAAATATGTCAAATTAAAGAAGATTAATCTTAGCGTATATCATAAAATGACCATACACTTTATGATGTAGACTAGGAGGTCATTAAATGAATAAAAAATCTGCAATTTTACTAATAAGCGCATTAGTTGTAGTTGTTATAGCAGTAGCAGCACTATTACTATTCTCAACTCAAAAAAGCACTTACTACGGTTATATGGAAAATAGTACAACAGCTGAAAAAATAGTGAGTGAAAAAAATAGTGAAATCACTGAGAACGTTAAATTAGAAAATACAAAAGACTTCAAACCTAAAAAAGGCGACTTTGTAAAACTCATTTCTAATGATAATGGCAAAACTTTCTATAAAAAAGAAGTAACAAGCCACGACAAAATCCCACACGGTTTGATGATGAAAATACATGATATGAAGATGTAAAAGACGATACCCTTTAATTAGGGATCGCCTTTTTTTATAGTAATTTATTAAATTAGTTATCCATTTCTTTATTGAATTCTTTCATAAGCTTTGTCACTTCTGGTCCGATGACAATTTGTGCATTATGTTTATCCATAATAACTACACCATGAGCACCAGTTTGCATAATTTTATCTTTATTAATTAGTGAAGTGTCTTCTAGTTCTAATCTTAGTCTTGTAATGCAATTTTCATAGTCAATTACATTTTCTTTAGCGCCGATGTTTTCTAAGATTTTTTTAGCCATGTATTGATATTGATTATGAGACAATGATAATTCTTGTTCTTCTTCAGTTTTTTCTTCATCGAAATTGCTTTCTTCGATTTGACCTATTATAGGTACTTTGCGTTTTAATATATAGAAGTAAAAAGTGAAGAAATATAGTGCGAAAAAGCCTATACCAATTGGGATAATCATCCATCCTTTATCTGAGAGACTAATGTTTAAAACATAGTCGATGATGCTACCTCCCCAAGAAAACCCTTCTCGTATGTGTAAATAATATAAAGTCATTCCTGCTAAACCAGTATAGACTGAATGAATAAAGTATAAAAATGGTGATGTAAACAGAAATGTAAATTCAATTGGCTCTGTTATACCGGCTATAATTGCAGTGAAACTACCTGAACCCATAAGTGCTTTTGTATTTTGCTTATTATATCTTGCGGCTTTAGATATTGCCAATGCTATCGCGGGTACACCAAACATAATAGATACATAATAACCACTTAGGAAGTAACCGGCTGAGGGATCACCTTTTAAAAATCTAGTTACTTCGCCATGTACTACTTCTCCTCCAGCTGTTTTGAAATCACCTAATCCAAAATAAATATAAGTGTTTAACACATGATGTAATCCAAATGGAAGTAGAAATCTATTTAAAAATCCATTTATGAATACGCCTAAACCACCTAAATTAACTAATGATTGTGCTAGCCAATCTATCATTGATTGTGCATATGGCCAAATTAAAAAGCTCATACCTGTGACAGGTAACATTAGTACAATAATAACTGTTATTGGAAAATTCTCACCTGAGAAAAACGAAAAAACTTTAGGTAAATCTGTTTCTTTAAATTTGTTATAAACCCATGCTGCAAGTAATCCGGAAATGAGACCGCCAAATACACTCATATTCAAATCTGGGTCTAGTATTTTCAATCCTTCTTTAAGGATGGATATTGCAATAAATCCTGTTAAGGCTGGAATACCTCTATCTTTTGTTTTAGATAATCCCATTGCGATACCTATTGCTATTAAAATATCTATATTATTAAATATGGCTCCAGTTGCCTGAAATAATTTCCAGTCAAGTAAATCTTCGGAACTAATTCTGTAGAGAATCCCTGCTGCTGGCAAAGCTACTATAGGAATAAGCATAGAACGGCCTAGTTTTTGTAAAAACCTCATCATAATGAATGTCCCCCTTTGATATTACAATTCAGAATAATTGATCAATGTTATGCCATTTGATTCATTAAATGTATTTTTTGCATGTTCACTCATTAGGAAATCGAGTTCTTCAATTCTTGGCATTACAAATGTTGAATAATCTCTTAAGTATTTATCTATATATGCTGGATGACACATAATTTCAATCGTTTCAAAATTCTTATATTTTTCTTTAATGTCTTGAATTGAACTCATAATCGTTTCGGGATGGTATTCGAAATAATCTACCATAGTATATTGGGTGTAATTATGATTGTCGGTGAAATTATTTCTAATTGGCAATTGATATTCTTTAGCTAATTGTAAAAATACAGGTCGTATGATTTCTAATTTATTCACATGATGATGAGTATCTAGGTGAGTTGGAACTAGCCCTGATTCTAAAAATTTTTCAATTTGTGCTTTCCATTCTTTATAAAGTTCATCAGGTTCTATAAAAAATTTCTGTTCATAATGTGATAAATTTCTAAAATAACCGTTAGAATCAATTAAAGTATGAGCAGCTTTAGTTAAAGGCTTACCACAAGTTAAAGTTAAATGGATACCTATACCTAATTTTGCATTTTGTTTTCCAAGTTTAATAGCATGTTCAAATCCTGACATGTTCGTTAAACAAGTTGTGGAAGTAAGTATCCCTTTTTGAAATGCATCGATAATACCGTAATTGACACCATAGGAATAACCAAAATCATCTGCATTTATTATTATTTTCATAATGTATTCATTCCCTTATCAAAAGTTGGCCAATATTTTTCATTTGCTTTATATAAATCAGATAGAACTTCTTTTGCTTTATCTGTATCTATGACTGTTCTATTTAAAACCAATGCCTGAACTAGTTTTTCATAATTATGCTCAAAATAAGCTTCGACTACTAATTTTTCATACGCATATTGATTTTCAAGTAGTCCTTTATAAAAAGTGGATATTGAGCCAACTTTTATAGGTTCTACACCATTTTTACCTAGTAAGGCAGGTACTTCGACTAATGCATCTTTAGGGATGTTTGGAATGATACCATCATTTCTAGTCATAATAATGAACCTTTCTTGAAGATGATAAATTAATGATGCAGCTGCTCGCACCATGTATGTCCCGTGGATATCACCAGATACATCGATGTTGTCTGTATTTTGTTGATTTATTATCTTATTACAATCATCAAATACATCATTTTCACGACCGTTGATAACTTGTCTTGCCCTTGTATTTTGGATGTTTTCCTTTTTAGCTAATTGATTAGGGTATAAGTAATATTGTAAATATGTGTTGGGTAAATAATCATTAAAATCTTCAAGCATGTTTTTAGCTTGTTTAAAAGTAGCTTGCCATGAAGGGTCATCAGATATTAATTTATCCGTAGGTTGAAATTCATTGTTTTGAATAAGTTGCTTTAATTGATTAGTATAGTCGAAACCTTGCTTATTACGTATATTCGTAAACCAGCCAAAGTGATTTAAACCAAAATAATCTGCTTCTAAATTCCAAACATCTTCTTTCAATATGTCTGCATAACTCTTCATAATAGCAATGGGCATATCACAAATATTGAGTATACGTGTATCATTTGGAAATTTTTTATCTAATGCTAAGCCAACTATTGCTGCTGGGTTAGTATAATTTAATATCCATGCATCATTATTAACCGAGCGAATATCTTCAACTAAACGAATCATATCGGGAATAGATCTTAATCCGTAAGACATTCCACCAGCACCGCAAGTTTCTTGTCCAATTAGACCATGACTTATTGGGATTTGTTCATCTCTTTCTCTCATAGCCAAACCACCAGTTCGAATTTGAACAAAAATAAGATCAACATCTTTAAAGGCTACAGATTTATCGCAAGTATAATTAAAGGTTTCCAGAGAAGGATAATGTTCTTTTAAAAGTATTTCAGCAGCTTTTCCAACTTTATTTTGTCTTACTGAATCGTTATCATATAAAGTTATTTGAGTTAAAGGTAAAAGGTCTTTCTCATCTATTAAGCTCATAAGTATTCCTAAAGTGTATGTGCTTCCGCCACCTACAATAGTTAGTTTACTTTTTCCCATGAAATACAACCCCTTTCAAGTGTAATTATACAACATGTATTTTATATTTCAATACAAATGTAATACAAATTTTAAATATGTATGTGTTTTGCTTTTAAAATGGTAATATATATATCGAAGGTGGGGATATGGATGGTGAATATTAAAATGCCTTTATATCAAAAAGTAATGAAAAACATTGAAGATTATATTGAGAAGCAAGGATTAAAGCATGGAGATGTATTGCCAACAGAAAAAATGTTGTCAGAGCAATATCAAGTTAGTAGGGTGACTGTACGAAAAGCGATATCTAAATTAATTCAAAAAGAAATTTTATATAGTGTAAAAGGAAGCGGTACTTATGTGGGGTTTCCGAAATTTGAGCATAATCTATTTAAATTAGAAGGCTTTACTGAAGAAATGGGATCAAACAGTAATTCGATTAAAAATGAAGTTACAGAATTCGCACTTATTAAACCAGTTGAACAAATCAGGCAGATACTCAACATTGGAGAAGACGACAAAGTATACAATATTAAAAGAATTAGAAATTTTAATGGAGAGCCGTTAATAATTGAGAATGCATATATTCCAGTTAACTTATTTCCAGACTTATCAATAGAAGTAATGACTAAATCTAAGTATGGATATTTAAAAGATAAAGGTTTTTCAATAGAAAAACGATTTGAAGAATTTATACCGAGGTTACCAGATGAAGAAACAATGAAGATCTTTGATATAAACAGCAGTACGCCATTATTAGAGTTAAAAGCACATTCTGTATTAACTAATGGAAATATTTTTGAGTATTCCGAAGTTTTATACCATCCTAATAAGTACAAATTTAAATTAGAATTATCTAGATAAGTAACAGATTTCTTTACAACAATGGAGGAGATTTAATGTTAATCAGAGACAAAAAGGATTCAGACATTGAAAGTATCGCTAAAGTTCATTATGAGTCATGGATGTCGACGTATAAAGGGATTCTTCCTGATCATTATTTAGATAATATAACTTTAGAATCATATATTGAAAAACGTCATATATTTAATGCGCCATGTCTTGTCGCTGAGGTTGATGATCAAGTTGTTGGGTTCTTAATGTACAGTAAAGATAAGGACGAAGATACGAGCGATAAGTGTGGGGAGATTATGGTGATATATTTGCTTGAAGCATATCAGAACAGTGGTATTGGTACTGAGTTGATGCAAGAAGCGGAAAGAAGAATGAGCAAAGATTATGACCAGTTGAGTGTTTGGGTTGTAGAGCAAAATATTCAAGCAGTTAACTTCTATGAAAAATTTGGATTTAAAAAAGATGGTAAATCAGAATTAAATGAACAAGACGCAACTTTACGTGATATTAGAATGATGAAAGATATTTAAAAGACGACTGAAACCAGTCGTCTTGTTCATTTTTTACTATATTCAGTTTGTATATATATTGAATTAATTTGGTATTTATAAAAAGAATTTTGAAAAATATGATTATTACTATAATACTTGGGTACTTTATAAAAAAAGGAGGATTTATATATGAGTAAAATAACAGATTCATTCATGAGTGCTTTAGATAGCATTATTGGATTTATACCAAATTTAATTAGTGCAATTATTTTATTAGTTATTGCATGGTTAATCGCAGTAATTGTTAAGAGTATTATTGTGAAAGGCTTAAAGGCTTTAGGTTTTGAAAAATGGTTAGCGAAAAAAGGATTAACTGATGATGAAAGTGATAAGTCAGAGTCTGAAGGTTTAATTCAGACTTTTGGTAAATTAGCTTACTTCATTATATTCTTATTATTCCTTCCATCAGTATTTGATGCATTAAAAATGACATCAGTTTCTACACCTATTAAAAATATGATGGGTAGCGTTTTAGACTTCTTACCTAAAATTATTGTTGCGGTTGTCATATTAGTTGTAGGTATCTTTATTGCAAAAGTATTAGGTACATTAGTTAAAAATCTATTAACTAATTTAAATGTTAGTCGTTATAATCATTATGTTAACTTTGGAGAAAACAAAGAAAGCATAGATATTCCTTCAGCGGCTGGCTGGGTAATTACGACTATTATCGGTTTGTTCTTTGTAGTTGAAGCTTTAAACACAGTAAACTTAGAAGTATTAAACACAATTGGTGAAGCAATTATCGGTTACTTACCATTAGTTATTTCAGCAGCAATTATCTTATTAATTGGATTTATTGGTGGTAACTTACTTTCTAAATTAATTAGAAAATCAACTGGTAACGGATTTGTTGCAGAGATTGTTAAATATTTAGTTATTATTGTGTCTGTATTCATGACATTAGATCAATTAAACTTTGCACAAAGTATTGTTAATGTAGCGTTCTTACTTATCTTAGGTGCTGTAGCAGTAGCATTCGCTATTTCATTCGGTATCGGTGGTAAATCATTCGCAGAAAAAACATTATCAAAAATTGAACGTAATGTAGAAAATAAAAATAAATAATATTTTTAAGAGATACACAAAAACCAACTTCGATTAACTTTCGAAGTTGGTTTTTTTTTTATGAATTAATCTTCATAGTCTATTTCAAATCCTAAATCTTGAATCATTTCATAATCTAATTTGTTTGGTTGTCCACCGGTAATTAAATAATCTCCTACAAATATAGAGTTAGCTACCATTAAAGATAATGCTTGTAAGTTTCTCAGGTTAACTTCGCGTCCTCCAGCTATCCGAATTTCTTTTGAAGGGTTAATAAACCTAAACATACATAAAATTCTAATACATTTCATTGGTGTTAAATCGTCCATGCTACCAAATTTTGTCCCTTGAATAGGGTGTAGGAAATTGATAGGAATACTATCAGCATCTAAATCTTTTAAAGTCAGTGCCATATCAATAATGTCTTCATCTGTTTCACCCATGCCACAAATCACACCGGAACAAGGAGAAATATTTTTTTCTTTCATTATATTAATCGTACTAACACGATCTTCAAAAGTATGTGTTGTTACCACTTCATCATGATAATTAGCGCTCGTATTAATATTATGATTATAACGATCCACACCTGCATTTTTTAAAGACTCTGCTTGATCTTCATTCGCTAAACCTAAACAAGCACATATCTTTAATTGTGGATGATTCCGTTTAATTTCCTCTACAGAACGGGTAATGTGAGATACTTCTTTATCACTTGGACCACGACCACTCATTACAATACAATATGTACCGATTTTATTATCATGAGCTACTTTTGCACCATCTATAATTTGAGATTCATCAACAAGTGCATAACGCTGCTTCTTCTTTTTAACATCCCTAGATTGGCCACAATACCCACAATCTTCTGGACAAATTCCACTTTTCGCATTAAGAATCATGTTTAATTTCACTTTTTTACCATAATAATGTTGTCTAATTTTGTACGCTTCATTAACTAATGTCAAAGTATCAATGCTTTCATCTTGATAAATATCTAAAGCCTCATCAAAAGATAAATGACGACCGTTTATAATATCTGTGCCTAAATGCATGACGTTAATCCTCCTTTGTTAATATTAATAGCATACAAATAATTACGTCTATTGTAAACCTTATTATAAATTAGGTTAACAAAAGGAGAGTGGAAGAGTAATGAGGGAGGTTCTAAGTTGCTAAACTGGAGAATCTAGCAACATAGAGAGGTTCTAAATTGCTAAACTGATGAATCTAGCAACATAGAGAGGTTCTAAATTGCTAAACTGATGAATCTAGCAACATAGAGTTGTTCTAAGTTGCTAAACAGGAGAATCTAGCAATATAGAGAGGTTCTAAGTTGCTAAACTGACAAATCTAGCAACATAGGAAGCGTCTAAATTGCTAAACTGATGAATCTAGCAATATAGGAAGCGTCTAAATTGCTAAACTGATAAATCTAGCAACATAGAGAGGTTTTAAATTGCTAAACTGATGAATCTAGCAACATAGGAAGCGTCTAAATTGCTAAACTGACAAATCTAGCAACATAGAGAGGTTCTAAATTGCTAAACTGAAGAATCTAGCAACATAGGAAGCGTCTAAATTGCTAAACTGATGAATCTAGCAACATAGAGAGGTTCTAAATTGCTAAACTGGTAAATCTAGCAACATAGAGAGGTTCTAAATTGCTAAACTGATGAATCTAGCAACATAGAACGCCTTCCCCATACCAGAATCATAAAAAAATAAAAAAGCAGGGTGATTTTCACCCTGCTTACCCTACTTTACTAATCCAAACTTAGTTTATTCATATTTACTTTTTAAGTTTTCTTTTTCACTGTCAGAAATGAATGCGTGGTCGATTGCTTTAAGGTTAATGTCTTTCATTTCTTCTATTGTGATGAAGTTCTGATTGTATAGAAGTTCGTATTCGTTATTAAGGTTTGTGCTTGATACTGTTCTGTTATCTGTATTGATGTTGAATGGTATGTCTTGTTCTATAAGGTGTCTAATGTTTAATTCTTCTAATGATTGGATTGCTTTTGTTTGTAAATTACTCGTTGGGCATATTTCAAGCAATGCGTTATGTTCTTTAATGTGTTCTAAAGCCTCTTTATCACTGACTGCTGCGACGCCGTGTCCTATTCTTTTTGCTCCGAGATTAATTCCTTCTATTATATTATGTATACATCCACATTCTCCTGCGTGCAATGTTAAATGGCTACCTGATGTAACGGAATATTGAATCGCTTCTTGGATCGCTGCTGTTGGAAAAGCTTCTTCTGGTCCTGCGAAGTCAAAACCTACGATATGACTTTTATCTTTATTGAGCTCGTTCACTTCTTCAAAAAGGTCGATATTTGTTTGGTTATCTTGGTGTCTCATGCCGCAAATAAGCATATTGACTTTAATATCATATGTTGATTCTGCTTTTTCAGCACCATTGTTCACTGCTTTGAAAATGTCTTCTATGCTTAAACCTTTATCTGTGTGGAAAAGGGGTGCGAATCTTATTTCTATGTATTTAATATTGTCTTGATGTGCTTGTTTAGCAACGTCTACAACTGCTTTTTCTAAACTATCTTTCGTTTGTAAAACTTTTAAAATTGTATCAAAGGATTTTAAATAATCATCAAGACTATTACAAGATTGGTCTACTTGAATATCTTTCAAATTAATATTTATCTGTTGTTCTTTCGCTAGTTGCTGGATAAGTTCAATACTTACCGAACCGTCTAAATGGCAGTGCAATTCAGTTTTAGGTACATTATTTATTATAGTCATTTAGAAATATCCTTTCTATTTTTATGTATTAAAGCGATTAAATATAAATATATTTGTATATTATAAACAAAATTCTAATGAAATGGGAGTAATTTGCACATTTGTGTAGATATTGTGAGCGAAAATTTAAAAATATTTACTAAATTGGTCTACTTTTATTGGAAAGAATTATTTATAATGATATATTTATTTAATATTTAAAAAATTGTTTGTCGAGAAAATGTAATCTTACAACATAAATCAAGAGGTGTCAAAGGTGAATAATAACTTAAAAAGAGAATTAACCTCCAGACAGATGCAAATGATTGCTATCGGTGGAACAATTGGTGTTGGCCTATTTATGGGTGCTTCAAGTACGATTAAATGGACAGGTCCATCAGTTCTATTAGCATATGCAATTGCAGGTGTATTTGTATTTCTCATTATGAGAGCGTTAGGTGAAATGGTTTATATATATCCTGATACAGGTTCATTTGCTAAATTCGCAAATGATTATATACATCCGTCGTTCTCGTTCGTTACTGCTGGAAGTAGTATTTTCAACTGGATTATAGTTGGAATGAGTGAAGTCATAGCAGTAGGATCTTACTTTAAATTTTGGTGGCCAGATTTACCATCATGGATCCCTGGATTAGTCGTTGTTCTTATTCTATTAGCAGCAAATTTAGTTTCCGTAAAATGGTTTGGGGAATTTGAATTTTGGTTTGCTGCAGTTAAAGTTGTAACTATCATTTTAATGATTATTGCAGGATTAGGATTAATACTATTTGGTATTGGTAACAACTTTAAGCCAATTGGTATAAGTAATTTATGGTCAAACGGAGGATTCTTCACCGGAGGAATAGGTGGCTTCTTCTTCTCTTTATCAATCGTATTTGGTTCATACATAGGTATTGAATTAATCGGTATTACTGCAGGAGAAACAAAAGATCCACAGAAAAATATCGTAAAAGCAATTAACGGTGTTGTTTGGAGAATTTTAATATTCTATATCGGATCTATCTTTATCATTGTAACGGTTTATCCATGGGATGAAATCAATCAAATTGGTTCACCATTTGTTGCTACTTTTGCAAAAGTAGGGATAACAGCAGCAGCTACGATTATTAATTTCGTAGTCATAACAGCAGCAATGTCAGGCTGTAACTCTGGTATATTCAGTACGAGTAGAATGTTATATACATTGTCTAAACAAAAACAAATCTCTAAAATATTTGTCAAAACGAACAAAAACGGCGTGCCACATATCGCTGTTATCGCAGTATCAATCGGTATATTTATGGGGATTATATTAAATATTGTCTTACCGCTAATACTCGGAAAAGATACAGACATATTTGTTTATGTATTTAGTGCAGGTGTACTGCCTGGTATGGTACCTTGGTTTGCAATATTAATCAGTCATATAAACTTTAGAAAAAGAGAACAAATTAAAGATCATCCATTTAAGATGCCATTCGCACCAGTTAGTAATATTATAACGATTATTATGTTAATTAGTGTCGTAGTTGGTATGGTATTTAATCCAGAAACAAGGGTTTCAGTTATTATTGGTATGGTATTTATCTTTGTTATCAGTTTATACGCATTTATTAAGAAACCTTAAATAGAAGTTTGTATAAAAATACATTTGCTTAAAAAATAGCAAATGTATTTTTTTGTTACTTATTTTAGTAAAAAAACAAAGATATTTCGTGATTCAATTTTTGTAAGCTTATGCCTAAAGGGATAAAAAGGTGTAATTTTATTTAAATTCAAAATATAGTATAGACACGATTTTCTGAATAGTGTACAATTGATAACGGTTATCAGTCACTAGGAGGAAGATTATGAATAAATATTCGAGAATAATTATGATGTTAATCGTTACGATTGGTATTGTTTTAGCAGGGTGCAGTAACGATAAGTCAGAAAATAAAGCAGATGCGAACAAGAAAGAAACAATAAAGGTTAAAGATGAATTAGGAACACAAGAGATTAATAAAAATCCTAAAAACATAGTTGTATTAGAATATTCATTTGCGGATGCAGTTAAAAACCTCGGTAGTACACCAGTAGGTATTGCAGACGATAATAAAAAAGAAATTATTAAAAAGCTTTACGGTGAGAACGTGAAATATACATCAGTAGGGACACGTAAACAACCAAACTTAGAAACAATCAGTTCTTTAAAACCTGATTTAATTATTGGAGACGTTCAACGTCACAAAGGTATTAGCAAAGACTTGAAAAAAATAGCACCAACACTTATTTTAAAAAGTAGAGAAGCTAATTTTGATGATACAAATGCTTCATTTAAAACAATAGGTAAAGCGATGGGTAAAGAAGACCAAGCTGAAAAATTACTTAAAGAACAAGATGAAAAAATCAAAACAGCAAAATCAAAAATAGAAAATAAAGATAATAAAAAAGATAAAGTCATGATAGCAGTAGCTCGTGAAAATGCATTCCAAGCACACACATCTCAGTCATATGCTGGTCAGTTATTAACGAAGATGGGATTAGATAATGCTGTGGATTCTGATAAAGCTTATGAAGAGCTTAACTTAGAAAACCTTTCAAAAGTTAACCCAGATAAATTAATCATTACGACAGATAAAGCAAAACCGATTACAGACGAGTGGAAAGATAAAGCATTATGGAAAGAGCTAAGTGCTTATAAAAAAGGTCAAATATACGAAGTTGATAGAGACTATTGGACTAGATTTAGAGGCTTAAATGCGAACGAACACATTATAAAAGATTTACAAAAATATAACGAAAAGAAATAAATAATACACATGGGGGTGAGACTACGAAATCTAATTTAACAATTTAGATTTCTGTCTCACCTTGTTGTTTTATTATTTAAAATATGAGTTGGTGAAGTTATGCAAAAGAAAACAATTATTATCATATCGACGATCATCATTTTATTAATAGGTATCATTTTGAATTTATGTCTAGCTTCTTCTGTGATGAGTTTAAAAACAGTTTTTCACGCGTTACTATTCAATGATCAAACGAAAGATTCATTAATCATAAGAACGGTTAGATTACCGAGATTATTAGTTGCGATTATGATTGGTGTGAGTTTAGCTTTATCAGGTGCGATTATGCAAGCTTTGACTAAAAATGATTTAGCATCTCCTCAAACATTTGGAATAAACGCAGGTGCTTCATTAGTACTTGTTGCAGCGCTCGTATTTTCACCAGGACATTCTGGATCTTATGATGCATATCTTGGTTTTTTAGGGGCAATTCTAGGTGGCATCATTGTTTATACGTTTATTCACGGTCATGAAAACAATCAAGTTCGATTAGCGTTAGCAGGTATGACGATTCATTTATTATTATCGTCAATTACAGAAGTGCTGATACTTTTAAATGAAAATGCAACAGACATCCTATATTGGTTAACAGGCTCATTAAACGGTAAAGATTGGGATAGCGTTAAACTTTTAGCGCCATGGTTTATTTTAGGTGCATGCGTATCATTATTTCTTTCTAGACATTTAACGATACTTGCATTAGGTAATAACTTATCTACTGGATTAGGACTACATAAGAAAATGATGTATGTCATTTTTAGCGTTATCGTCATTATTTTAGCAGGTTCATCGGTTGCAGTCGCTGGACCAATAGGCTTTATAGGATTAATTGCACCACATATTTCAAGGAGAATGATTGGTGGAGGGCAAGATAAAAATTTATTCTTCACTGCGCTAGTAGGAGCAGTTCTACTTGTATATTCAGATACACTTTCGCACATTATAGCGTATCCATATGAATCACCAGTTGGGATTGTAACAGCTTTAATTGGTGGACCATTCTTTCTTTACTTATGTAAGAACGGAAGGAGTGTGCAAAAACAATGAAAGTAAAATGGAAATTTTTAATCGTGATTATCATATTAATATTGGCTGTTTTCTTGAACTTACAAGTAGGCTCACAATTTATAAATACTAAAGATATTTACAATACATTAATAGGATCATCAGACGATTATAACTTTATTGTATTTAACTACAGAATGCCTAGAATGCTCATATCCTTAATAGGAGGCTTTTTACTCGGTCTTGCAGGTGCTATTATACAAAGTTTATTAAGAAACCCATTAGCATCTCCAGATATTATAGGTGTAACAAAAGGCGCAGGATTATTCGCAGTAGCACAAACAATCTTGTTACCTTCATTACCATTTTATTATTTAGGTGTCGCTTCATTCATCGGTGCGATTGTTGTTATCGCATTAGTAATGTTTATCGGTAAACTATTCCAAGCAAGCACATACACAATCGCTTTAATTGGTGTTGCAATCAGTGCGATATGCCAAGCAGGATTACAATACTTTATGATTAGATATCCAGATAACATTAATACAACACTACTTTGGTTATCAGGCAGTGTGTGGGGTAGAAATTATGAACATTTATGGTTCTTTGTACCATGTATATTTGTATTGCCATTTATATTTTTACTAGCAAGAAAAATTGACGTTTTAAGTTTAGGAGACGAAACGGCAACTAGCCTAGGAGAAAAAGTATCATTCATTAGAAACCTATACTTTTTCATGGCAGCAGTATGCATAGGTTCTGTAGTATCCGTTACAGGAACGATAGGATTTATAGGATTAATCGCACCACATATCGCAAGAATGTTAACAGGTACAAAAGCCATTAAACTATTACCAATGTCAGCGTTAGTAGGTTCAATATTCCTACTACTAGCAGACGCAATAGGAAAAGGACTCGTACCACCATTAGAAATACCAGCCGGCGTAGTAACCGCAATAATCGGCGCACCATATTTTTTATATTTATTGAAAAAAGCGAATTAACCGACTGGACAATATGTTCCGGTCTTTTTTTATAAAAGGCTTAGTTAAGCAAATTAATATATTGGAATATTTTATTGTGATAAAATTCTGTTGAATATAAAATTAGAAAGGGAGTTTTAAGATGACTTCTAAATCGGCTCTATTAGTAATGGATATGCAAAATGGTATTGCGAAAGGTTTATCGAATGCAGATGAGGTAATTGAAGCGAATCGTAAAGCAATTGAAACTGCTAGAAATAACGATATACCCGTAATATTTGTTAGAGTTGCTTTTTCTAATGATTTTGCTGAAGTATCACCGAAGAATAAATCTTTTAGTCAAATAAAGAAAAGTGGTCAAGCGATGGGTGTTAATGATGAAGCGACACAAGTGGTTGATGAGTTAGCGCCAGCAGAGAATGAAGTGATTGTAACGAAGCATCGTTTCAGTGCTTTTACAGGAAGTAATTTAGAAGTATTGTTGCGTGGCAAACAAGTTGATCATTTGATATTAACTGGTGTTGCAACGAGCGGGGTTGTGTTATCTACTGCAGTTGAAGCGGCTGATAAAGATTTTGAGTTAACAATTCTAGAAGATGCTGTTATGGATAGAGAATTGGATAAACATGAATTTTTAATTGATAAAATTTTACCAAGATATGCAGACATTGTAACAATTGAAGAGTGGAACAGTTCAATTAAATAGATAGGAGATTAGAATATGAATCAAGTACCACAAGGCGGAAACTTTAATACAAAGTTATATCCTCCTATGATTTTAGGTTCTATTTTAAATCCAATTAACTCTTCTATGTTGGCAGTTGCACTTATACCAATTGCACAAGCATTTGGCGTTCCTTTTTATCAAACGACATGGCTTGTGTCATCGCTATATTTAGCAACGAGTATAGGACAACCTGTTATAGGTAAATTGATAGATATATTTGGTCCGAGAGGTCTCTTTTTATTTGCTACAAGTTTGGTAGGACTAGCCAGTTTAATCGCGATTTTCACGCCTTCATTTTACGGTTTAATATTAGCTCGATTTTTAATTGGTATTGGTACATGCGCAGGTTATCCTTCTGCCATGTACTTAATTAGTTATGAAGGAAGAAGAACGGGGCAAGAAAGTCCAAGTAAAATATTAACACTATTGTCTATTTCCAATCAGACAATATCAGTAATTGGACCAACAATTGGCGGATTACTGATACACACCGGCGGTTGGGAAGCGATATTCTTCGTTAATATTCCATTGTCCATCCTTTCATTTATCTTCGGTTATTTATATTACCCAAAAGTAGGTAGTGTTAATAAAATAGCTACATTAAAAGAACAGATAGATTTCATAGGAATCATCTTATTTACGATAACACTTACAAGTTGGATGATATTCTTTATGGAACCAAGTCAATCAATATTCTACTTATTTATAATAGGATTAGTGAGTTTAATTGCTTTTATCATTATGGAACTAAAATCTAAAAAACCATTTATAGACTTAAGAGTATTAGGACATAACATTGCTTTAGACAATACGTATTTAAGAACACTATTAACAGCCGTTGTATCGTATAGCGTATTGTACGGTTATGTACAATGGTTAGAAGAGGGTAGAGGATTATCCGCAGCACATGCAGGACTTATGATGCTACCACAATTTATAGTAGGAATAGCAATATCACAAATAACAGGAACAAGACTATCCATTAAATCAAAGCTATATCTAGGAACAATATGTGCATTCATAACTATGATTGGATTCCAATTTATACATGAAGACACACCAATATGGATGTTGATCATACTATCCGCGATATTCGGTATGCCACAAGGTTTATTAAACTTAGCTAACCAAAACGCACTGTATAACCAAGCACCGAAAGCAATAATCGGAATGTCAGCAGGGTTACTTAGAACATCAATGTACATGGGCGCAATCGTATCATCTACACTCATCAGTACATTATTTAAAGGTAATCATATAACAGAAGGCATGCACGGATTAGGGCTATTCTGTATGATAATATCAGTAGCAATCCTTGTCTTGACGTACTTGAGTAGAAAGACACTAAACGCAAAGTAAGACTCCGGGTTGTCTGACTTTAGACAAACGGGAGTGTTGGTTGGATAAGTTTTCAGGTATTTAATCATACCTTCATGTCTTTGTCCTTTAAATATTTGTGAAATTATATTTTAGAATGTATAGTTGAAAGTAAGAAATACAATTTGAAAGGAGTGTGAATGTAATGGAATGGCTCATAGGGTTACTAGGGGAAGATATATTAATAAATTATGTTTCGTTTAGTATACATTATTTTATTCCATTATTATTGACGCTCTTGTTTGTTTACTTGCAAATGCAAGCAGGCTTCAAACTCCATCACAATTGGGTTGAAAGAAAATCAACGGAAGTAGAGGATCAATACATATTTGTATGGATTGTACCAATACTCAGATGGAGAATACGTTGCTTGTCCAAGACCGTCGATGATGAAGACGGCTGTCCAATATATTAATTCATATTTAATATATTGGAGGAGAAATTTTGAAAAAATTATATACAGTATTAGCATTTTTAGCAATTACATTATTACTAGGTGGGTGTGCTCCGCAAGAAGGTGGCGCGATTCATTCAACATTTGTAGAACCATTTGTTTACCTTATTAAATTCTTCGCTTCATTCTTTAACAACAGTTACGGTATAGGCATTATCGTCGTAACGATATGTGTGCGTTTAATCGTTATGCCATTTATGTTGCGTTCTTTTAAAGCACAAAAGAAAATGCAATTTAAAACAAAACAATTAAAGCCAGAATTAGATGAAATTAATAAGAAAATCAAAGCTGCTAAAGATGGTGAAGAACGAGCTAAGTATAATAAAGAAATGATGGATTTATATAAACAACATGACTTGAATCCACTAAATTTAGGATGCTTGCCAATAATTATACAAATGCCGATATTGATGGCTTTATATTTTGCTATATCAAAAAATGAAGCATTAGCAAGTCATAGTTTTGCGTGGTTTAACTTAGGCTCGCCTGATATTTATATGGCATTAGTAGCAGGAGCTTTATATTTAATACAAGCATACCTTTCAACACGTTACATGCCAGAAGAAACAAAAGGACAAATGAAATACTTTATGTATATCAGTCCAGTTATGATATTTATCGTCAGTATGAACGCACCAGCAGCACTACCATTATATTGGAGCGCAAGCGCAATCGTGTTAATCATTCAACAATATATATCTAATAAATACTTTAACTATCACGAAGAAGAGTTAGAACTAGTAGAAACAAGATAAAGTAAAAAAGCAAGGCGCTCATCGGAGTGCCTTGCTTTTTTAGTCCTCTCGTTTCAACGATTTAACGTTCTTAAACCCGCTTTTTTTCTCAGCAAGGTGTTCCATAAATGCGTGCCAGTCGTTTCCTGCTGTTTCAAATGTTTCTTGTAACAATTTATTTTGGGCTTCGTTTAATGTTCGAACGAGTTCGCTACCTTCTGTTGTAGGGTAGAGCTGTTTAACACGTCTGTCGTTATCTGAATCGACGTATCTGATTAGTCCTTTTTCTTTTAATTTTTTAAGTGATGCGTGTGATGCTTGTTTTGAAATTTCGAGTGTTTCTAAAAGTTGTTTCATTGTAATACCAGGCATTTGGTCAATGAAGAATAAAAATCTATGGTGTTGTCTACTCATGCCGTGGTTTGAAATGA
Source organism: Mammaliicoccus sp. Marseille-Q6498 (assembly GCF_946151045.1). NCBI lineage: Bacteria > Bacillati > Bacillota > Bacilli > Caryophanales > Staphylococcaceae > Mammaliicoccus > Mammaliicoccus sp. Marseille-Q6498. The sequence continues at coordinate 1,842,559 of NZ_OX267714.1, forward strand.
TATCGTCTGCTGTATTGATAAACGTCTTATATGCGAAATAAAATAGCATATGATCGTAATTATTTTTATTATCCATTATGTCGACTCCTTTTCATTTAGTATAAAGGATAATGGTAGAAAATTCATTTAAAGGTCAATTAAGTTGACTTAATTTTGCGTGAGACTTATAATTATATTTATAGATATTAATAAACAATGTTGAATGAACAACAAGTTTTATTTTTTTACGCATATAGGTCAATTAAGTTGACCTAATTAGATTCATATATAGAAAAGGGGAATCGACAATGAAAAAACGTATCGGGGAATATTTAATGGATTGTTTAAGTACAGTAGGTGTTGAGAAAGTCTTTGGTGTTCCTGGAGATTTTAATTTAGCATTTTTAGATGATATCGTAAGTCGCGACGATATGGACTGGGTAGGCAATACAAATGAATTAAATGCGAGTTATGCTGCGGATGGTTATGCTCGATTAAATGGCATTAGTGCAATGGTAACGACTTTTGGTGTAGGAGAATTAAGTGCAGTAAACGGGATTGCTGGATCTTATGCTGAACGTGTACCAGTTATCGCGATTACAGGTGCGCCAACAACTGCTGTAGAATCAGCAGGTAAATATGTTCACCATTCTTTAGGTGAAGGTAAATTCGATAATTACAGAAAAATGTTTAAAGAAATAACGACAGCTCAAGGCTATATTACAGTTGAAAATGCGCAAGTAGAAATTCCAAGATTAATTGATGCTGCATTAGCTGAAAAAAGACCTGTACATGTACATTTACCAATTGATGTTGCTCAAACAGAAATTGAAATTAAAAACGAATATCAACCAGCTGAATTAGTTAATCAAGAAGTTTCAAATTATATCGAAATGATTGAACAAAAATTAAGTGCAGCTAAACAACCAGTCATTATTGCTGGTCATGAAATCAATAGCTTCAAATTACATGAACAATTAGAACAATTCGTTAATCAAACAGAAATACCAGTCGTTCAATTATCACTCGGTAAAGGTGCATTTAACGAAGAAAGTCCATATTATATGGGGATTTATGATGGCAGTATCGCAGAAGAAAAAATTAAAAATTATGTAGATAACAGTGACGCAATATTGAATATCGGTGCTAAATTAACAGACTCAGCAACAGCAGGGTATTCATACGAATTTGATATTGATGACGTCGTGATGATTAATCATAACAATTTTAAAATAAACGAAACAACAGCAGAATTCACTTTATCAAACTTAGTGAATGGCCTTTTAAATATTCAATATAAAAACGAATCACATTTCCCAGAAAATAATCGTGCTGAAAAAGGAAACTACACAATCAGTGACGAACCTTTAACACAAGAAACATATTTCAAAATGATGCAAGACTTTATTGGAATAGATGACATCATATTAGCAGAACAAGGAACATCATTCTTTGGCGCATATGATTTAAACTTATACAAAGACAATACATTTATCGGTCAACCTTTATGGGGATCAATAGGGTATACATTACCAGCAACAATAGGCACACAAATGTCTAACTTATATAGAAGAAACATCCTATTAATAGGAGACGGATCACTACAACTTACAGCACAAGACATTTCTACAATGATAAGAGAAGACTTAAAACCTGTAATATTTGTAGTCAACAACGACGGCTATACAGTAGAACGTAAAATCCACGGAGAAAACCAACCATATAACGACATCCATATGTGGGATTACAAACTATTACCAGCAGTATTCGGTGGTAAAGACAAAGTAGCCGTACACGACGTAGAAACATCAGCTGACTTAGACAAGGTATTACTTGAAATAAATAAATCACCAAACCAAATGCATTTCATCGAAGTAAAAATGGACGTATCAGACGCACCAGAAAAACTCGACGCAATCGGAAAAGCATTTTCGAAACAGAATAGCTAAATTAGGTTGGGGAAAAACGCACCATATCTTCGCGATATCGTGCGTTTGACCCAGTATCGCACCATATCTTGATATGCTCCCTTCAAAGTAGACAGTAAAAAAACAAAACTTTGAAGGGAGTTTTTATATATGAAGAGAAAAATGAAGTTATCTGTTGAGACATTTCTAAAATTATTTGAAATAGTTGAGGAGGGTTATAGCTTTGAAACAGCTATAAGAAAACTTAATCTGAATTATGATTCGAAAGAACTAAGATATAAATATCATATGTACCTTGAACACGGTATAGATATTCTAATATCACAACCTTCTTATAAAAAATATTCGAAGAAGATGAAAGAGAAGTTAGCTCAAGATTATTTTAATAAAGGTATTTCACTAGAAGGTTTAGCCATTAAATATAATATAAGAAGTAAATCAACTGTACGTCTATGGATAAACCAGTATACTGAGGGTAAGAAAAACAAATCAGATGAACCCGAGGTGTATATCGTGAATCCTAAAAAAACGACAGTAGAAGAAAGAATTGAGATTGTAAAATATTGCTTAGATCACAATATAACTTACAAAGAAGCGTCAGAAAAATTCAATTTAAAATATAGCCAACTTTACAGTTGGATTCAAAAATATAAAGAACACGGTAAAGATGGCCTTATTGATGGCAGAGGTAAAGGTAAACCACAAAGCATCATGACATCAGAAGAAGAGTTGAACGCCCGTATAAAAGCGCTTGAAGAAAGAAATAAATATTTAGAAATGGAAAATGAAGTATTAAAAAAGGAGGAAGAGATAGAAAGGCAGTTGATGAAACAAAGATCAGGCAAGAAGCATCCTACAAAACGGTCAAATCGCTAAAAGATACTTATCCAATAGTATGGTTATGCGAAGTACTAGAAATTTCTAGAGCGAGTTATTATAAGTGGTTGAGCCGAAAGGCACCACTATTAGAACTAGAAAACAAAGAATTAATCAGCGATATCATAGATATCTATGATAAGTATGAAGGTATTTACGGTTATAGACGTATATATATTTATATTAGATTGAAGTTACAGAAAAAAGTTAATCATAAACGCATACACAGACTAATGAAACAACTAGGATTGAAAGCAGTTATCCGTAGGAAACGAAAGAAATATATACAGAACACACCTGCTTATGTAGCAGAAAATGTACTTAATCGTGAATTTAATGAAACAGTCCCGAATAAAAAATGGCTAACTGATGTGACTGAATTTAGATTGAACAACGGTCAGAAAGCTTATTTAAGTTCAATTTATGATTTAGGTAGTAAAAAAATAATCAGTCATGAAATCAATTTATCCAACAATAATGAATTTGTATTTAAAACATTAAAAAAAGCTATGAAAGGTAGAAATACCAAGGATATTTTATTACATAGCGATAGAGGTTATCAATATACAAGTCCAACTTTCAAAAAGCTTTTAAAAGATAATGGCATGATTCAAAGTATGTCTCGTGTAAGCAAGTGCATTGATAATGGACCTATGGAGAATGTTTGGGGTATCTTAAAAAGCGAATTATTTAGAGGTAGTAAAAAACATAGTTTTGAAAATATTGAAAAGGCAAAATATAGTATCAACCAATACATTAAGTTTTTTAATGAAGATCGAATTACATTAAAAATGGCTGCCTTCATAGCTTGAATATGAAGACAGTCCAAATTTCATTTTTTAGTTGTCTACTTGACAGGGGTCAGTTCATCTTTGAGATATCGTGCGTTTAGCCTAGTATCGCACCATATCTTGAAGATATCGTGCGTTTAACCCAGTATCGCACCATATCTTGGAGATATCGTGCGTTTAGCCCAGTATCGCACCATATCTTCGCGATATCGTGCGTTTAGCCCAGTATCGCACCATATCTTGGAGATATCGTGCGTTTAGCCCAGTATCGCACCATATCCTGAAGATATCGTGCGTTTAACCCAGTATCGCACCATATCTTTGAGATATCGTGCGTTTAGCCCAGTATCGCACCATATCCTGAAGATATCGTGCGTTTCGAGTCTGAAATCCACCCGAATCGCCAAAGTTCCCCAGTGATTTTTGGCGATTTCCCCCGAATCGCCAAAGTTCGTCAGAGTTTTTTTGCGATTTCCCCCGAATCGCCAAAGTTCCCCAGTGATTTTTGGCGATTTCCCTCAAATCGCCAAAGTTTGTCAGAGTTTTTTTGCGATTTCCCCCGAATCGCCAAAGTCCGCAAGTGATTTTTGGCGATTTCCCTCGAATCGCCAAAGTTCCCCACAGATTTTTGGCGATTCCACCCAAAACGCCAAAGTTCCCACAAGAACTTTGGCGTTTTTTCTAAATTATGGTCATCTGTTGTTTTATGGATGAAAGATTACTTTATCGTAGTGCTTCTTTTTATGAACGAGGTTATAAAATGTTTCGGGTCCTTTTTCCAAATTGAGTCTGTCTGAGATAATGGGTTCTATATTTATTTCTCCAGTGGACATGTAATGTAGTGTTGCTGTCCATTCTTCTCCTGGGAATGGGGCGGATAGTCCGTTCCAAGATCCTATAACGTTGAGTTCGTTTCGCAATATTTTCTCGAAATGTTTACGATTGATTTCGATATCTGAATATGGAATGCCTAACATTAAGACTTCTCCGCCTTTTGTTGGGAGTGTTAGTACTTGTCCAATTGTAAATGGTGAGCCTGCTGATTCGACTGCAACATCGATTTTATCTGGTATAACTGAGATTGCTTCATCTAATGTTTCTTCTATTGAATTGATTGTATAATCTGCGCCGAGTTGCTTGGCTATTTTTAGTTTGTGGTTATCAATATCGATGGCAATGATTTTAGCGGCACCGAATATTTTTGCCCATTGAATGGCTAATAATCCAATGCTTCCACATCCCATAACTGCGACTGTTGCGCCAGGTTTCATTTTAGTTCGATAAAATCCATGTGCTACAACTGCAGAAGGTTCGACCATAGCTGCTGTATCAAAATCAAGATTGTCTGGTAATTTGAGAACATTTGAACTTGGCAATTTAACATATTCAGCGAAACATCCTGGTACATAAGATCCAATGACGTATAAGTTCTCACATCTTGAATATTCGCCTTTTTCACAGTAATCACAATGATGACAAACGACTGCTGGACATCCTGTTACGGCGTCACCGATTTTTAAATTTGTCACTTGCGCTCCAACTTGTTCAACAATGCCAGAGAATTCGTGACCAAAAGTCATGCCTTCTTGATAAGGTCCAAGTTTCTTATAGCGAGAAGTGTCTGAACCGCATATGCCGGTTGATTTAACTTTTATAATGACGTCATCTGCAGACTCAATTGAAGGGGTTGGTGCATCTTCGAATCTTAAATCCTCAATGTCATATAAATTTAAGGCTTTCAAATGAATGTATCCTCCCTTCTATTTTGTATTTTAATTAAGGCGTTTGTTCGCTCGTGACTTTCTTCTTTTTGAAAAGTTTAGCACCAAAATAACTTAAAAATACTGCACTATTACAGACAAGTAAGTTACTCATATAAAAATCCGTAATACCTCTCATCGGTCCAAGCATAAAATCTAACATGTGTTCTACCATAATTAAAAATCTCCTTTCGAGTATTTCTTATTTTTATTCGATAGGGCGTAGTAGGACTTTAATCCCTTCGCCACCTTTAATGTGATTGTATCCTTCATCCCATTGTGTAATATCTAACTCTGTTGTGACGAGTGCTTCAGCATCTACATCACCTGTATTCATAAGTTGTAAAGAAGGTTCCCAGTCTGCAGGTTTTTGACTTCTACTACCGACAACTCTAATTTCTTTTTGAACAATTTTTTCTAAATCAAAAGGAATTTCAGGGTCTTTAAAAATACCAACTTGGACGTATAATCCTTTTTTGCGTAATAAATCAAGACCTTGTTTAGCAGCTGGAACGGCACCGGAACATTCAAATACGACATTTGCACCATATCCGTTTGTAATACTGTTTACGTAGTCTTTTAAATCGGTATGTTGAATATTAACGACGTGATCTAAATGGAGTTCTTCTGCTTTTTTTAAACGTGCTTTATCGTTATCTAAACCAGTAATGACAACTTTACCGCCTTTACTTTTAACAACTTGAGCGACAAGTAAACCAATAGGGCCGGGACCCATCACAACGACAATGTCATCTTGCTTTATTTCAATTTTAGAGACGGCATGGTGTGCGCATGCTAAAGGTTCAGTCATCGCAGCTGCTTTATAAGAAACGTTGTCTGGTAATTTATGAACACTGGCTGCTCTTGCTACTAAATATTGTGTGAAACCACCGTTTTGTTGTGTGCCTAAACCTTTTCTATGGTTACAAAGATTATAATCACCTGTTCGGCAATATTCACATTCTCCGCAAATATAAAATGTTGTTTCAGAAGTAACGCGATCTCCAATTTTAAAATCTTGAACATTAGAACCTACTTCAACGATTTCCCCAGAAAATTCGTGTCCTAAAGTGACTGGAAAGTTTACGTTGTAATGACCTTCGTAAGTGTGAACGTCTGTTCCGCAAATACCAGCGTAATGAACTTTAATTTTCACTTCATTGTCGCTTGGTTCAGGTACTGCTTTATCTAAAATTTCCAAATTACCGAATCCTGGAGCTGTTTTTACGAGTGCTTTCATTAAAATTCATCCCCTTAATGTTTAATTAAACAAATCAAAGAACTTGAAGATAATATAATTTAAGATGTTACCACCTTGGTCAAGACTTGAGATTTGTGAACTACCTGATGGCATTTTGACGTTTGTTCCGTCAGCCATGCTTGTAAATATTGGTGCTACGTCTGTTGCAATGTATAAAGAAATAGCAATCATGACAGTTCCGACGATTACAGAATGAATGATGTTACCACGTGCTGCACCGACGATGAATGCTACGATAAATGGAATCGTTGCTAAGTCACCAAAAGGTAAAACTTGGTTACCTGGTAAAATGACAGCAAGTAAGACTGTAATAGGTACTAAAATTAAAGCTGTTGAAATAACGGCTGGATGTCCTAATGCAACGGCAGCATCTAAACCGATATATATTTCGCGATCCCCAAATCGCTTATTCAACCATGTACGAGCTGATTCTGATACAGGCATTAAACCTTCCATAAGAATCTTAACCATACGAGGCATTAATACCATTACTGCGGCCATAGACATACCTAGATTAATCACATCACCAGCGTTATAACCAGCTAGTATACCGATAGCTAAACCGAGAATTAAACCTACAAAGATAGACTCACCAAAAGCTCCGAATCTCTTTTGAATTGTTTCAGGATCTGCGTTTAGTTTGTTAATGCCAGGGACTTTTTGCAATGCTTTAACTAAGAAGATACCTGGGACATATGAAATGGTACTACCTGTTGCGATAGAAACGCCTGGTAAATCATAGAATTCGCTCATCATTGGTGCTGTCCAGTCTGCTACTTTTAAACAAACAATTTGGAATAAAGCGGCTGCAACAAGTGCTTGCCAAATACTACCTGAAACGGCATATACCATGGCACCACAAAATGTATAATGCCAGAAGTTCCAAATATCAACGTTCATCGTTCTAGTTGTTTTTGTTAATAGCATGATAACGTTGATGACGATACCTAAAGGAATAATGAATGCGGCGATGACTGATGCCCATGCAATTGAAGATGTTGCTGGCCAACCTACATCAATCACGCTTAAGCTAACTCCTAAATTTTTAACCATCGCTTGCGCTGCGGGTCCTAAGTTGTTAACAAGTAAATCAATAACTAAGAATATACCTACAAAGGCAACCCCGATTGTTAAACCAGATCTAAATGCTGCGCCGATTTTTTGTCTGAAGAATAAACCTAATAAGAATATGACAATCGGTAAAATAACTGTTGCGCCCAAATCTAGAAAAGCTTGAATAAAATCTACGAAACCCTTCATTCTTTACACCATCCTTTTTTTTAGAAGAATGGGAGTGAGACAGAAATCTAAAATGTTAAATTAGATTTCGTCGTCTCACCCCCGCAAGGGTGACTAGATTTCTAAAAAGCTTGGTACAAGCGCATTTAGAAATCAGACACCTACTGCGTCTTCATACATTTAACTCAATAAATTAAGGCCAGGACATTTATGTCCCAGGCTCATGCTTATAATATATTTCAGTACAGCTCTAGCTTTGTAATACGTCTAATATTTCTTTTTTAGTATCTTCAACACCAATTCCTGTTAAGAAGTTACGTGCGTTAATAACGGGGAAGTCGTATTCTTTTTGTGTCATAGCTGTTGTAACTAATAAATCGGCTGTATTCACGTATGCGCCAACTTCTGAAATTTTAATTTGTTTTAAATCCACTTTAATGTTGTGTTCTTTAGCCATTTCCTCAATTGCACTATTTACCACTGTTGACGTTGCGATTCCTGCTCCACATGCTACTAATACTTGTTTCATAATAAATTCCTCCTAATTTTTGTTTAAAGTTCACTTAATTCTTTGTCGATTGCATCTACAATAGATTGTTTATCTGTCGCATTTGCGATAAATTCTAGCAATTGATCATTTTGGAAAATGCCCATTAATTTCTGTAATAGTGAAAGCTGTGCATCTTCTTTATCCATTGCGAGCATAAAAATTAATTTCACATCTGTTGTTTCTTCTAATTCTCCCATGATGACAAAAGGGACTGTTTCTTTTAAAACAGCGATACCAATTGCTTTAGATTGAACATGTTGAATATCCGTATGTGGGATTGCAACAGAACAATATACAGTTGGTAAACCTGTTGCAAATGACTTTTCTCTTTCTATAACTGCTTCTTTGTAAGTTTCTTTAACGTAACCATTTTGGTACATTAAATCGGATAACTTACTTAGCGCTTCTTCATTTGTCGTTGCCTCCATATCTAGTAAGACGTTAGAGACATCGATTTTTAAATCTTGCATGTTATGCAACCCCTTTGTTTTAATCTATTTTTGAGAATTGCTGAATGATTTCATATACTGCATTTTTCGAATCTGTTTCAATAATGCGCTGAATACTTTCGGTATCTTGAGACATATCTCTTAATTGAAGTAGCGGTCTTAAATGTTTGAATTTATCTGTTGCAGCAATGACAACGAAAATATAAACATCTTTACCTGTACTTAATTGAAGCGGTTCGTCTAATACCAACATACTCATTGAAGTTCTGTTAACTGTTGATTCACCGTCAGCATGAGGAATCGCGATATTTTGATTGATGACCATGTAAGTATCATCAAATGCATCGATCATCGCATCGATATACGCTGTGTCTACATAATTCATTTTGACGAGTGGTTCAGCAGTTAAGCGAATGGCTTCCTCGATATTAACAACACTTTGTACAATGTTGATATGATTGGTTGGTAATAGATCTTGCAAATTCAATGTGCTATTCAGAAATACCGCAGATGATTTAATAGATGAATAGGCATATGCGTCATCAACTTGTCCTTTTAACTTATTAAAAAGTTCAGCCTCATCATGAATCGTCGCATGCTCACGTATGACAGACAGCATTTTTTCGACTTGTAATTCCGTTTCAAGCGTATTGTTCAATTGTCCGAAAACGTGTTGACGTAATTCTTGTTTTTCATGAGCAGTTAAAATCGTCTTCGTAATGTATAACTTTTTATTTGTCATAATATGCATTGGAGAAAAGACGATATCGAAATCTAACTCATATTGATTAAATTCTCGTAATGATAATGCGTCTAAAAAGATGAATTCTGGAAAAACGGTTCGTAATTCTTGTAACATGAGTTGTGAGATAGAAGTACCTTGCGTACAAACTACGACGGCTTTCACTTTTTGTTCGATATCTTCATCTTGTCTTCTTAAACTGCCACCGATTAACATGGTTAAATATGCAATTTCGTTCTCTGGTAACGGTTGGTAGAAGAAATTTTCTAACGGTTTTGTCGATAGTTTAACTAAGTGAAAAAGTTCCTTATAGTCATCTTTTAAAGAATTTGCCAACTCCTCGATATCAGACAGTTGGTAACGAATACGATAAAATGCTGGTTTCATATGAAGTAGCAACTGGTTGAGTAAAGTTGTTCTATCTTTAAACGTAATGAATGTTACTTTTTCAAATTGATCAATCATTTTCTCAAGTGCTGTTTTGAGTTCTGGTAAATGATGAACATCACTTAATTCTGACCATTGAACACTTGTCGATAATAATTGTAGTGTGATAAATAACTTTTCTTGTCTCGGTATATCTGAATAAGCAGAAGTTAATATTTCGGTTGCTTGATATTCCTGAGTGTCTGAAAGGTCATCATATCCAATTGAAAAAGGGTCAACGATTTTGTCGTGTTTAATTCTTCTCAATATTGAACAGAGTTTCAAAGGTAAAGTACGTGTACTTTGATCAATAAATTTACTATCTAAAAACTGTTCAATCTTATTAATTTGATGATTGATGGATTCGATTTCTGCTTCTTTAAAGTTCAAATAATTCATAATGTCAGCGCTTACAATATTGATTGTAAAAACTTTATCAATGAGTCTCATTAACAAACGTCTTACTTCAAATTCATTACCTACAAGATAATATCCGTTGAGACGTGAATATTGGAGCTTAACATCATAAGGTTGTAACAATTCTTTTAATTTTTTTATGTCATTTAAAACCGTATTTTTACTAACTTGTAAATCAATCGAGAAGTGATTTAACGACAAGACATCATCTTCCCTAAACAACATCAACAAAATGAGATGCGCGCGTTGGTAAGCAGTATATACTTGCTCATTTTCTTGAGAGGTGGATTCGCTTGAAATATTAAGGAAATCTTTAACAGAATCATCAACGATAAAGTAACCTTGACTTGTTCTTTCAATTTCTGGGTAGTCTTGTTCTTGTAGCCAGTCATTCAATTTTTGAATCCTGTAACCAAGTTGTCTACGAGAAATGTTAAATATTGATTCTAAGTCTTTACCTTTAACTTTTGGATTTTTGATCATTTCAGTAATGATATTAAAGTTTTCCGATTGTATATTGAATCCCTCCTTTGTTGTTAACTTTAACTTATCACATGACATCAAAGAGTTGTACAACCTTTAATCACAAATGTTATATATAAACGTGTACATCGTTGTGATTTTGTAGGCAAAAGCTTTATGTATAGGGGGTTCAGCAAGGCAAAAGATTATACGATAAAAACAATACTTCCCGCAGACTGACCTTTAAAAAATAAAGACTTTTTAATAAAAGTACTTGCTTGTGACGCGAGGTAACCTAGTATAGTGAAGTTAAGAAAAAATAAGGAGGAATCATTTATGAGTATGACAACAGGTGAAGTAGCAAGTTTATGTAATGTAACAGTTAGAACAGTTCAATATTATGATCATAAAAATATTTTGAGTCCAAGTGAAGTATCAGAGCATAATCGAAGACTGTATACAGAAGAGGATCTTAATAAATTAAGACTCATCATTACATTGAAAGAAATGAACTTTTCGTTAAAAGAAATCAAAGAACTTATAGATTCAAAACAATCCATCAACACGTTAAATGTATTATTAGAAGAAAAGACAGAAAATCTAAAAGAACGTATTTCAAATAACGAAGCGCAACTTAAACAAATACAATTTATAAAAGATAATATTAGTAAAGAAAGCGAATATCCTGTATCAAATATTCTTAATTTGAAGAAAAAGACAGAACAACATAAAAAAATGAAATCATTTAGAAGAAAATTTTTAGGCGTTAGCGCAATAGTAGGTGTATTTCAATATAGCAGTATATTGACGGCGATCTTGAAAAAGAAATGGACACCATTAATTGTTGTATATCCATTTTTAATTATTTACGCTGCAATAGCTGTCAAAAAATATTATTCCGTCGTGAATTACTTATGCCCAAACTGCCAAAACGAATTTAAGCCGTTATTTTCAGAGTGGGTCAAATCCAATCACACATTCCAAACTAGAAAATTAGAATGCCCACACTGCGGAGAAGAAAGTTATTGTATAGAAACACATGAATAACCTGTTCGATTACCATTAATATCTACCACAAAATGATTACAAAAGTATTGTATAATTCCCTTAAAATCAGTATTGTAAGCGATTACTGTTTGTGCTATATTCAACTTATTAATTATGAAAGTTGGGTAAATATGGAAAATAAAAAATCGAATGTTAGATGGTTTTTTGCTATGGCATTTTTCATTATTGGAATTATTGCATACATGGATCGTTCAAACATTTCAATTATAGCTGGACCTATGATGAAAGATTTAGATATGAATAAAACTCAATTTGGTTTATTAGCGTCATTCTTCTCTTTAGGTTATGCGTTAATGCAAGTGCCTTCAGGTATTCTTGCTGAAAAGTTTGGTCCTAGAAAAATGTTAACAATAGCACTTGTTTGGTGGAGTGCGTTTACTATTTTTACAGGAATAGTTAAACATCATGGTCTGCTTTACTTTGTACGTTTCTTATTTGGTATTGGTGAAGCGCCAATGTATCCATCGAATGCTGTATTCAATAGTTATTGGTTCAATAAAAATGAAAAAGGTCGTGCTTCTTCAGCGTTGTTAGCGGGATCTTATTTCGGTCCGGTTATTGCGCCAATTGTAACGATTGCTATTATGAATGCATTTGGTTGGCAAGCTGTGTTCTATATTTTTGGTTTAGTAGGTATTCTACTTGCAATATTATGGGCAATTATAGCGAAAGATTTGCCAGAACAACATAAAATGGTTAATGAAGCTGAGAAACGCTACATTATGGAGACGAGAGATATTGTAAAAACTGAAAAAACTACTGCGCCATGGAAAGTGTTCTTCAGTCGTTTTAGCTTTTATGCAATTGCAGCACAATATTTTGTTGTTCAGTTTGTTATTACTTTGTTCTTATACTGGTTACCTACATATATTCATGAAGTGTATCATGTGGAATTTAAGAAAATGGGGCTTATCGCAGGAGCGCCATGGCTTGCGATGTTCGTTGTTATCATGTTATGTGGTACAATTTCGGATAAAATTTTATCAAGCGGTAAATCAAAATTCGTAGCACGTGGTTTTATAGCTATTACTGGATTTATCGTATCAGGTATAGCGTTATATCTTTCATTACATACTAATGATTTATATATGAATATTTTATGGTTCTGTGTATGTCTAGCAGGTGTTGGTGCTTCTATGGGTATGAGTTGGGCAACTGCTACAGACTTAGGACGTAACTTTGCTGGTACGGTGTCAGGTTGGATGAACTTATGGGGTAATATCGGCGCATTGTTAAGTCCGTTATTAGCTGGATTCTTTGCTGACAAAATTGGTTGGGCAATGACGTTACAATTAATGTTAGTACCAATCGTATTCGCAATTATCATGTGGTTCTTTATTAAACCTGATAATCCTTTAGTAAAAGAAGATACTGTATAAAAATTATATATGGATATAATAAACAATGGAGCTCCCTTAAAAAGTAGGGATGCTCCATTGTTTATTTTGTCTATGAAATGATACCTTTTGAAGAAGAAAATCATAAGTGTATTTAATTTTCTAGTATAAAAGAGTATGATGTGTAATATAAAACGTTTGTAATTATTTAAACGGTAATCAAAGGAGTATTTAAAATGAGATCATTTGCTAAAATAACAGCTCAAGGTGCTTACGTACCAGAAAAAATTATGGATAATCAAGATTTTGAAAAAATAGTAGATACTTCTGATGAGTGGATACAACAAAGAACAGGTATTGTTGAAAGAAGAATTACACGTGAAGACGAATATACAAGTGACATAAGTTATAAAGCAGTTCTAGATTTACAAGAGAAATATCAAATAGATTTAAGTGATGTAGATATGATCATCAATGCTACGTTAACACCGGACTATAAAACACCGAGTGTTGCATCTTATGTTCAAGCAAAATTAGGCTTAGAAAATGCTGGTGCATTAGACATTAATGCTGCTTGTGCTGGATTTGCTTATGGATTAAACATAGCTAACGGACTGGTTACTTCAGGGCAAAATAAAAAAGTATTAGTATTAGGTTCAGAAACATTATCAAAAATAACAGACTATACGGATCGTGGAACATGTATTCTTTTTGGTGATGGTGCAGGAGCATTTTTAGTAGAATATAGTGAAGAAGAAACGAGCTTCATAGCAAGTAGTTCAGGATCAGATGGCGCTAAAGGACATCATTTATACTGTTCTGAGTTATCTGGAGAAATGTTTGGAGAAGAATTAGAAAATCCAGGTAATATCGTACAAAATGGTCGAGGTGTATACAAATGGGCCGTTACTAACGTACCAAAAATTATCGACGAAACGTTAAGCAAAACAGACTACAATAAAGAAGACTTAAATTGGTTTGCACCACATAGTGCAAATGCCAGAATGATAGAATCAATTTGCGAAAGATCTGGCATAGATAAAGACAAAGCATTAATGAGTCTTAAATACTATGGTAATACATCATCAGCAACGATTCCTTTATCAATAGACTTAGCCGTACAAGAAAATAAAATTAAAAAAGGCGATTTAATTTTCTTAGTCGGATTTGGTGGCGGATTAGCATACGCTTCTACTTTAATTAAATGGACGATATAAGAAATAAATGGTAAGAAAGTGCTTATCTATATTAGACAGATTAATTTAATTCATGCTATTATATACATGAAAAGGGTAACATGCGTGAACATGTTACCCTAAGTGAGCCCGTTCGAAAGACGGTGACTTTAGAAGATTATATAAAAATAACCATCTCAATTCAACTTCTTATAAGTTGATGAGATGGTTTTTTTATGGCAATTATTCGCCCATGCTAACTTTAATATCACTTGGTCCGTCAAGTAATGGTTTTACTGCTTTAAAGAATTCTTGGAAGTGGCTGCTGTTATTATGTGATTCTACAGCTTCTTGATTTTCCCAAATTTCATACATTAAATATGTGTTTGGAGTTGTAGTTGATTTAAAGTGTTCGTATTGCACGTTACCTTGTTCGTTTTGTGATGCTGGAAGAAGATTGTTTATTAACTCTTCGTATTGTTCGATACTATTTTCTTTTACTTGAAATTTTGCATTAATGATGATCATGTCATGACCTCTTTCTATTTTTGTTGAAATACATAAATGAATCATGACAGAGTAAAAAAGGTTTGTAAATTTTTTAGCTTACATAAACAGATATTTTGATATAGTGCCTTGCAACATATAAAATTCAAAGTATATTAAATATATTAGGAGGATTCTCATGCAAAATGAACAAATCGTGTTAGCTAAAAGAGCTGAAGGTATTCCTGAAGATGAAACTTTTCGTTTTGAAAAGATTGAAGTAACAGAACCAAGTAATGATGAAGTATTATTACAATCAATATATATTTCTGTTGATCCATATATGAGAGGTAGAATGAGTTCAGGTAAAAGTTATGTACAACCTTATGAATTAGATAAACCATTAGCAGGACATATTGTCGCTAAAGTTGTGAAATCTAATGCTGATGAATTAAACGAAGGCGATGTTGTAACAGGTGTACTTCCTTGGCAAAGATATATCACTACAAATGCTAAAGCAGTTAGTAAAATTGCTTCAGATGAAGTACCTAGTTACTTATATTTAAGTGTATTAGGTATGCCAGGTATGACTGCTTATCAAGGATTACTTCAAATTGGTAAACCTCAAGAAGGCGAAACAGTAGTCGTATCAGCAGCTTCAGGCGCGGTTGGTTCAGTAGTTGGACAAATTGCAAAAATTAAAGGCGCTCACGTTGTCGGAATTGCCGGCGGTCCTGAAAAAGTAAACTATTTAACAGAAACTTTAGGATTTGATGAAGGTATAGATTACAAAGATAGTCAGTTCGCTGAAAAATTAGAAAAAGCAGTACCTAACGGAATTGACGTATACTTTGAAAACGTAGGCGGTTCTATATCTGATGAAGTATTTAAATATTTAAATAAATTCGCACGTGTACCAGTTTGCGGTTCTATCTCTGCGTATAACAATCCAGAAGAAGATATCGGTCCACGCATTCAACAAGTACTCATTAAAAGCCAAGCATTGATGCAAGGATTTATCGTCGCACAATTTGAAGACGACTTTAAACCAGCAGCTGAACAATTAGCAAAATGGGTAAGCGAAGATAAAATCAAATCAGAAGTTACAATAGATCAAGGCTTTGATCAAATACCAAACGCATTCCGTAAATTATTTACTGGAGATAACTTTGGTAAACAAGTTATACAAATAGCTGAAATATAAAATGAAAGACACCCATAATAGGGCGTGAGACTGTCGACTAAGTTGGCAGTCTTTTTTTGTTTTATGTGGGTTCTGTTTTTTGTAGACCGGTAAACGAAAATACGGTCCGATAAAAAAAATTACCGGACCGAAAAACGAAAATACGGTCCGATAATAAAAATTACCGGACCGAAAAACGGAAATCTGGACCTATAAAAAATTTATAGGTCCAGAAACAGGAAATATGGACCGATAAAAAAAATTATAGGTCCAGAAACGAGAAATATGGACCGATAAATAAAATTATAGGTCCAGAAACGATTGGGTGCGGGTCACCAAATAAAAAAACGCCAAAGTTCTCAGGGGTTTTTTGGCGATTCTACCCAAAACGCTAAAGTTCTCAGAAGATTTTTGGCGATTTTACCCAAAAAACGCACCATATCTTCAAGATATCGTGCGTTCAGCCCATTATCGCACCAAGTCGTCAGCGATATGGTGCGTTTAACCCAATATCGCACCATATTTTCAAGATATCGTGCGTTTCCAAACAACTCGACAAATTCATCTGATCAGAAGCACAAAATACGGCCTACAAAAATAAATTAGTGGTCCGAAAACGAGAAATACGGTCCACAAAATAAATTAGTGGTCCGAAAACGAGAAATACGGTCCACAAAAATAAATTAGTGGTCCGAAAACGAAAAATACAGTCCACAAAAATAAATTAGTGGTCCGAAAACGAGAAATACGGTCCACAAAAATAAATTAGTGGCCCGAAAACGAAAAATACGGTCCACAAAAATAAATTAGTGGCCCGGAAACCAGAAATACGATCCGCAAACACCACTCACTACCACTAATTATTAAATTATGAGCCACGATTTTTCAAAATACGACACAAAACAGAACACTTTTCCAAAAATGTAATATTTCATTTATATTAAAGTTAGTTTAATAAATGACGCATGTTATTGTTTTTACGAAACGCTTAACATACGATAAAAATGTAATATAAAGAAAAGCATGTATAGGGGCAAATATGAAAAAACATTCGTTTATTATGAAGTTACTCGTCGCAATGGCACTTTTGATTACTGCATCTAATACATATCAATCAAGTATAAGTACAAAAACGACACAAGCAGCCGTAGCAAAAAAGGCTTCGAAAAATTACTACACAAAATATCAATGTACATGGTATGTATTTAATAGAAGAACTCAAGCAAAAAAATATATTTATACTAATTGGGGAAATGCTAAAAACTGGGTTTATGCTTCGAAAAAGGTTGGTTATAAAGTTGGTAGAAAACCAGCTAGAGGTGCAATTATGCAATCTACTAGTGGGTATTATGGTCACGTTGCGTATGTTGAACAAGTTTATAGTAATGGGAAAATTAAAGTATCTGAATATAATTATAATAAACCATTAAGATACGGCACGAGAATATTAACGAAAAGCACAGCAGCAAGATACAACTACATTTATTAATATAAAATTAAATATTATAAAGCGCACGCTAAGAGAAAATAATTCAGATTATTTTCTCTTTTTATATTGTAAAAGCGTTTACAACTTTTAAAAAATGTTTTATAATAAAAAGTGGTTATAACCAGTAGGAATAGGAATGATTGAGATGCTTAAGAACACCCATTTATATTATCAAGTTTATATGATGATAAAAGAAAAGATAGTCAGCGGTTTTTATAAAGAAGGTGACAAGTTACCTTCTGAGAGAAAACTTTGTGATGAATATGATGTAAGTCGTATCACAATAAGAGAAGCATTAGAGAAACTTGAAGCGGATAATTTGATACAAAGGGAACACGGTAGAGGTTCATTTGTACTAGGTAATCAGTACAATCAGAAGATGAATAATCTTTATAGTTTTAAAGACGAGATTGAAAAAAATGGTGATAAGGCGATTACAAAAGTAATCAATATTCACAAAGTAAAACCAAGCTTGTATTTACAGGAAAAGATGCAACTTAAATCATTTCAAGAAGTTTATGAATTAAAACGTTTAAGATTAGCAAATGATAGACCGCTTGTATATGAAACGAGTTATTTACCAATTAAGTATTGTGAAGGTCTGGATCAATTTGATTTTAATGAAGTTTCATTATATGAGACATTGAATAACCAATATCAAATTCAGATTAATCATGCTTACGAAACATTAACTGCAAAGTTGTTAACAGAAGAGCAAGCGAAATACTTAGATAAAAATATAAGTGCACCGTGTATGTTTATAGAAAGATACAGTTACGTAGATGATGAAATCATTGAATTTACTGAAAGCGTTGCGAGTGGTAAAGACTATCGTTATACGGTAGACCTTATTTAATATTTAGACAAACTGGTTATGACAACATTACCAATATAGGAGGTAAGTCCATTGTTAAAGAAAACATACACTTATTCGGAAATTAAGCAACAACCTGAAATGTGGAAAGAAACAGAACAAATTGTTGCTAACATTAAACCGAAATTCGAAGCATTTATTAAAAATATAGAAGACAATGCTACAGGAAAGCTTAAAGTGTTGTTTACAGGTGCTGGTTCTTCAGCATATGTAGGGGATATTTTGAGAAATGCAGTTAGCCCTAAAGTTCTAGAAAAATGGGACTTTGAATCTGTTTCAACAACTCACATTGTAACAAGTCCAGATATTTACATAGATGAGGACACAACTTATCTTATCGTTTCATTTGCTAGATCAGGAAATAGCCCAGAAACGAAAGCTACAATTGAGTTGATTGAACAATTATCAGACAAGGCCAATCATTTATTTATTACAAATAATAAAGATGGTTATCTTGCAACTTACGAAGACGAAGATTCAGTATTTAAAGTGATTTTACCTGAACAAACAAATGATAAATCATTAGCAATGACTTCAAGTTTCTCAACGATGTTATTAGCTGGTTACTTATTATTTGAAGGAAAAGTTTCAAGTAGCTTTTATGAAACTTCAGCTTCTTTATTTGAACAGTTAGAAACATTAGCTGACACAACATTAAATAAAGAATTTGAAAAAGTATTCTACGTAGGCACTGGCTTGTTAGGTGAATTAACAAAAGAATTAAGTCTTAAATTAAATGAGTTAACTGGTGGAAGTGTTGAAATAGCGAGAGAAACAACATTAGGGTTCAGACATGGTCCTAAAGCTGGTTTGAAAGACGGTTCGATTTTCATTTTAGTTAGAAGTAACGATGAATATAAAAGAAAATACGAAGCGGATTTATTGAAAGAAGTAAATGAAGTTCAAGATAAATATCAAATTCTTGTATTAGATAGTCAAGCAGGGGAAGGTATTACTCAAATTCCTAACATTGAATCATTGAATGATTTCGAATTAGGGTTGATTTACTTAATGTTTGGCCAATTATTAGCAAGTAAAAAGTCTGTACAATTAGGACTAAATCCAGATAATCCAAGTCCAGATGGTTTTATAAACCGTGTTGTTAAAGGCGTAACAATATATTCATACTAAAGGGTGAACAATATGATCTTAACAAATACGTTAAATCCTTCTATAGATATTAGTTATCAAATTGATGCATTATCAATCGGTGAGGTGCATCGTCCAAGTCAAATTATTAGAAATGCAGGTGGCAAAGGTATTAATGTCACAAAAGTTCTTGAAGAATTAGGTTCAGATGTTACAGCTACAGGTTATTTAGGTGGCGGAAATGGTGAGTGGATTAAAACTCAACTTTCTAAAAGAAATATTAACCAAAAGTTTATAACAATTGAAAATGAAACGAGACAATGTATTTCAATTAATGATGGAAAACACCAAACAGAGATTTTAGAAAGTGGTCCTGAAATTAACGAGGATGAACAAAGTCAATATATTAAACAATTACAAGACATCGCACATCAATACACTGTTGTGACAATTAGTGGTAGTACACCTCATATTCGCAATAATACGAAGACTGCACATTTACAAAGCGTCTTAGAATTATTATCGAATAGTTATAACATTTTAGATGTTAACGCATCTGAATTAAAGCCAATCTTACAAAATGATAGTTTTGTACATGCTATTAAACCTAACCAATCAGAATTTGAAGATTTAATTGAACAGCAAAATTTATCACAACAAGATATTGTCGATGCGTTAAAACAACATACATTGTTTAAAAATATAGACGTGTTTGTAACACTCGGCTCAGAAGGCGCAATTGTTAAATGGAATGATGAAATTTATCAAGCTACCATTCCTAAAGTAGAAGTGAAAAATCCAGTAGGTTCTGGTGATTCAACGGTTGCTGGTTTAGCTTATAGTGTTGACAGAAATTTAGATCCAATTGAAACAATACAAACTGCATTAGCTTGTGGGACTTCAAATGCTACACAGATAGAAACGGGACATATTGATTTAAACCAAGTTAAAGAATATATAAAAAAAGTGGGAGTTGTGAAATTAACATGACAAATAAAGATATTTCAAAGTTAATTAATGAAGAAGGCGTTTTTGCAGCAATAGCAGTAGACCAACGTGGTGCACTACAAAGACTTTTAGGTGAAGAAGGAACAGCGGAAAACGTATCATTATTTAAAAAGTTAGTTTCAGAAACATTATCTCCAATCGGTTCTAGTATTTTATTAGATCCAGAATTCGGGGAAGAAGGCATTAAAGCGAAAGACAGCAATGCAGGTTTAATCTTAGCTTATGAACAAACTGGCTATGACAAATCTCAAATTGGTAGATTACCGAGATTAGTAGAAAACTTATCTGTTAAAAAATTAAAAGATATGGGTGCAGACGGCATCAAATTATTAATCTATTATGACGTAGATGAGCCAGCTGAAATCAATGATAAGAAAAAAGAATTTGTTGAACAAGTCGGCAAAGAAACAGTTGAAGAATCTATTCCTTTATTATTAGAAATTTTAACTTATGACGAAGAAATCGGCGATGAAAAAGGGGAAGGATTCGCTAAAGTTAGACCTCATAAAGTTATTGAAGCAATGAAAGTATTCAGTGAGCCAAGATTCAATGTAGACGTACTTAAAATTGAAACACCTTTAAATATGAATTTTGTTGAAGGATTTACTGACAAACCAGTTCACAGTAAAGAAGAAGCTGCTGAATTTTTCAAAGAGCAAGATAATGCAACAAACCTTCCATATATATTCTTAAGTGGGGGATTAACTTCTCAGCAATTTATAGACACATTACAATTTGCTAAAGATAGTGGCTCTAGATTTAACGGCGTATTATGTGGACGTGCTACTTGGCAAGGCGGCACTGCAGAATTAAAAGATAACGGTGAAGAAAAAGCAAGAGAATGGTTAAAAACTGAAGGTATGAAGAATTTAGAAGCATTAAACAAAGTCATTAAAACAACTGCAACACCTGTCCGTTAAATAATGATTAATAGGAGTGTTATTATGCATGAATTTAAAATTGACTCAGACTTTTTGCTAGACGGTAAACCATTCAAGGTATTATCGGGTGCTATACATTACTTTAGAGTACCAAAAGCAGATTGGTATCACTCGTTGTACAACTTAAAAGCACTTGGTTTCAATACAGTTGAAACGTATATACCTTGGAATTACCACGAACCTAAAGAAGGTCAGTTTGAGTTCACTGGGGAGAAAGACATTAAAGCGTTCGTTCAATTAGCTGAAGAAATCGGGTTATACGTCATTATTAGACCATCACCATTTATTTGCGCAGAATGGGAATTCGGCGGTTTGCCTTCATGGCTACTTAATGACCGAAACTTAAAAATTCGTACATCAGATCAAAACTTTATAAACAAAGTAGACAACTACTATAAAGAACTGTTCAAGATTTTAATACCATTACAAATTGATCAAAATGGCTCAATTATCATGATGCAAATCGAAAATGAATACGGTTCTTTCGGTGAAGATAAAGAATACTTAAGTAAAATTAAAGATTTAATGATCAAGCATGGTACAACCGTTCCACTATTTACTTCAGATGGTGGTTGGCCACAAACATTAAGAGCAGGTAGTATGGCTAATGACAATATATTACCAACTGCTAACTTCGGTTCAAAAACTGAACAGAACTTTAATAGTTTGAAAAATTTCCAACAAGAATTTGGAAAAGAATGGCCGCTTATGTGTATGGAATTTTGGGATGGTTGGTTTAACCGTTGGGGCGACGAAATCATTAAAAGGGATAGCCTAGACCTTGCTGAAGAAGTGAAACAAGTGATTACAAGAGGTCATATTAACCTTTATATGTTCCACGGTGGTACGAATTACGGCTTTTGGAACGGTTGTTCAGCCAGAGGGACGGTAGACTTACCTCAAGTGACTTCATATGATTATGATGCACCATTAAATGAGATGGGTAATCCAACTCAAAAATATTATGACTTACAAAAGATGGTCAAAGAAGTCATTCCTGAAGCAGAACAAGCAGAACCTTTAGTAAAAGACTTTATGGAACTTAAAGATATTAAGTTGAAAGAAAAAGTCAGCCTGTTTAGCATCTTAGATGAAATATCTGACAAGACAACTTCTAAATACCCATTAACAATGGAAGAAGCGGGAGACGGTCTTGGTTATATGGTATATCGTACATCTATTCAAAGAGATACGACTACTGAAAAATTCAAAATAATTGATGCTAGAGATAGGGTAAAAATGTACGTTGACGGCGAAGAAGTGTATACTGCTTATCAACAAGAAATTGGTGATGCTTTTGAAGTTGAACTCAAAAATGATCAACCTCAAATAGACGTTCTCGTTGAAAATATGGGACGTGTAAATTATGGGTATAAATTATTAGCGAGTACGCAAAGAAAAGGTATTGGCCAAGGCTTGATGCAAGATATTCACTTTGTGCAAGGATACGAACAATTTCATGTTCAGTTTGATCGACTGAAAGATGAACATTTTAACTCAGAATGGAAAGAGCATACACCAGCATTTTATAAATATGAATTTAATTTAGATGAAACTGAAAACACTCATTTAGATGTAAGTGGTTTTGGTAAAGGGGTCGTATTTATAAATGGTGTGAACATCGGTAGATATTGGGAGATAGGTCCTACCGTATCACTTTACATTTCAAAAGCATTTCTTAACAAGGGTCATAACGAAATTATCGTTTTTGATACAGAAGGTCAGTTTAAAGAATCAATAGACTTGATCAAAGAACCAAAATTTATTGAATTATAAGGGGAGATTGACATGGCAATAATAGCAAACAGAATTGACGGCAGATTAATACACGGACAAGTTGCGAATTTATGGGCAACTAAATTAGACATTACGAGATTAATGGTAATTGATGATGTAGTAGCAGAAAGTGCAATTGATAAAAGTGGATTAAAATTAGCGACACCATCTGGGGTGAAGTTAAGCGTATTACCTGTAAAAAAAGCAGCAGAAAACATTAATAACGGTAAATATGATTCTCAAAGGTTAATGATTATTGCTAGAGGTCCAGAACAATTTTTAGAATTAGTGAATAATGGTGTCCAAATAGATACTTTAAATGTCGGTAACATGTCTCAAACGGATGAAACAAGATCAATTAAACGATCAATCAATGTAACAGATAAAGATATTGAAACTTTCAATGAGCTCCATGAAAAAGGCATAAAAATTGTATCGCAAATGGTACCAAACGATAACAGCGAGGATTTTATGTCATTAATTAAATAATATCACGACAAAAAACAAAGGGGTTTTTAATTATGGAAATATTATGGTGGCAAGTCCTGCTTTTAACGATTTACGCTGGTTATCAAATATGGGATGAACTCCATCTTTATTCTTCAATCAGTCAACCTGTATTTGCAGGCTTAATTGCAGGTTTAATTATGGGAGATGTTACTACTGGTTTAATTATTGGTGGTAGTATGCAGTTAACAATTTTAGGTGTTGGTACATTCGGTGGTGCCTCTAGAATTGATGCAAACTCAGGTACACTATTAGCTGTTGCGTTCTCAGTAGCGTTAGGGATGGAACCTACGCAAGCAATTGCAACGTTAGCAGTACCAGTAGCGAGTTTAATGATTCAAACAGATATTCTCGCAAGATTTACAAATACTTTCTTCGCACATCGTATTGACGCTAAGATCGAAGCAATGGATTACAAAGCGATTGAAAGATATTACATTGCAGGTATTATTCCTTGGGCATTATCAAGAATGATTCCAGTGTTCTTAGCATTAGCATTTGGTGGTTCAGTTGTTAAAACAGTCGTACATTATTTGAATACAGATTTGAAGTGGTTAGGTGACGGATTAACTACAGCAGGGGCTATATTACCTGCAGTCGGTTTCGCAATATTATTACGTTACTTACCAATTAAAAAACATTACATGTACTTTATTCTTGGTTTCATTTTAACTGCGCTATTCGCAACAGTATTTGATGGAATGAGTGGTTTAGGCGGAGCAGTTTCAGGTTTAGATAAGAAATTCGATATGGATTTCAATACTTTACCAATGTTAGCAATCGCATTGATCGGTTTTGCATTTGCTGCTATGGAATATAAACGAACTTCACTAGCCAAACCAGTTCAACCTGGTGAAAGTACTGGTTCCACTTCAACAAATAACGACGAAGGAGAGATTGAAGATGACGAACTCTAACCAAAATGTAGACACTCAAGATCAAACGGTTTCAGCAAACGGTCAATATAAATTAACGAAAAAAGACTTTAGACAAATCAATAAACGTAGTTTGTTTGGTTTCCAAGCAGGTTGGAACTATGAACGTATGCAAGGTTCAGGGTATCTTTATACAATCTTGCCTCAATTACGTAAAATATATGGTGATGATACACCTGAATTAAAACAAATGATGAAAACTCATTCACAATTTTTCAATACAAGTAACTTCTTCAATACAATCGTAACTGGTATTGATTTAGCAATGGAAGAAAAAGAACAAATTAAATCTAAAGAATCTGTAAGTGGTATGAAAATCGGTTTAATGGGACCTTTTGCCGCTGTCGGAGATTCAATATTCGCATCATTAATCCCAACTATCTTTGGTGCATTAGCAGCAAACATGGCGATTAATGGTAACCCAATTGGTGCATTCATTTGGTTGGTTGCCCAAATAGCAATTATGGTATTCAGATGGAAACAATTAGAATTTGCGCATAAAGAAGGGGTAGCACTTGTTACGACGATGCAACATAGATTAGAATCACTGACTAACGCAGCAACACTGTTAGGGGTATTTATGGTCGGAGCACTCGTCGCCACAATGGTTAAAGTGCAAGTTGCTTGGGCACCAAAAATTGGTGATTTAACCGTTGATGTTCAAAACAATTTAGATATGGTATTACCTAAGATCGTTCCTTTAGCTATCGTATTAGGTATTTATTGGTTATTAGGTAAAAAACATATGAATTCTACTAGAGCAATCTTCATTGTTATCATTGTAACGATAATTTTATCAGCGTTAGGCGTTATTGCAAAAATATAATTTATAGGGGTTTTGATGATGAAAAAATTAATATTAGCAAGTCACGGTTCTTTTAGTGTAGGTTTAAAAGAAAGCGCTGAAATGATTTTAGGACCTCAAGAAAATATAGAAACAGTTTCTTTATTACCAGATGAAGGACAAGAAGATTTTGAAAAGAAATTTAATGCACTATTTAATGACGAAGACGAAATAACAGTATTCACAGATTTACTTGGAGGAACACCAGCAAACGTTATTTCTAAAGCATTAATGTCAGGTAAACAATTCCAATTATACGCAGGTATGAACTTGCCAATGGTTATTGCATACTTGAACGGCATTATGTTAGATCAAGAAGTAGATATTTTAGGCGAAACAAAACAAAGCATCGCAAACATAAACGAAGTTCTAAAAGGAATCGGAAACGACGACGAATAATTTAGAATAGTGGGATATGGGAAGAGAAATTATCATTAAGTTGATAATTTCTCTTTTCTTGTGTGTGGGATGGTGTGGAAATTGGTTGTGGGGGAGTAATTGGTTGTGATGTGGGTACGAAGTTGGTAGGAACGCACGATATCTTGGAAAAATATGGTGCGATAATGGTTCAAACGCACGATATCGATGGCGACTTGGTGCGATAATGGGCTGAACGCACGATATCGATGGCGACTTGGTGCGATACTGGGTTAAACGCACGATATCTTGAAGATATGGTGCGATAATCCGGTCAAATCGCCAAAAAACTGCGGGGAACTTTGGCGTTTCGGATCAAATCGCCAAAAAACTGCGAGGAACTTTGGCGTTTCGGATTAAATCGCCAAAAAACGCCAGAGAACTTTGGCGATTCCCAATATATAACCTGCTTATTCTCTAACATTCTCTATAAAGTTTAGGTATACCTAACAGAAATGTTTACAAATTCTATAAAAAGGTTTATCCTCTTAATATATAAGAGGTGAAGGAACATGGGGAAAAGTTTAGAAGAAATAAATGGAACAGTGTCTTTTGATGCTGAGGCTAACACAATTAAAAAAATATTAATGTATATAGGTCCAGGATTACTGGTTGCTGTGGGTTATATGGATCCTGGTAACTGGATTACGTCTATGGTTGGCGGTGCGCAGTATGGATATATTTTATTATTTGTCATTCTCTTATCTAGTCTTTCTGCTATGTTATTACAAAGTATGTGTGCAAGGTTGGGTATTGCGAGTGGTATGGATTTGGCCCAAGTGACAAGACGTATGACAAATAAACCGCTAAGTATATTTTCATGGTCGGTTGCTGAACTGGCAATTATGGCTACTGATATTGCTGAAGTAATTGGTAGTGCTATAGCGCTCAATTTATTATTTAATATTCCTTTAGCAGTTGGTGTCACAATAACAGTATTGGATGTATTTTTATTACTTATGATTATTAAACTTGGTTTTCGTAAAGTGGAAGCTATCGTAGGTGTGCTTATATTTACGGTATTAATTATTTTTATGTTTGAAGTGTATTTATCTTCACCTCAAGTAAGTTCTATGTTTTCTGGATTTATTCCAAGCTCAGAAATTGTAACGAACAAAGGTGCGTTATATATAGCACTTGGTATTATTGGTGCTACGATTATGCCACATAATTTATATTTACATTCATCAATCGTTCAATCTAGAAGTTATGAAAGAAGCGATAAAGGTAAGAAAATGGCAATAAAATATTCAATCATTGATTCTAATATCCAATTAACGATAGCTTTTGTTATTAATTGTTTATTATTAGTATTAGGTGCGGCAATGTTTTTCGGCAGTAATGAACAATTAGGTAAATTTTATGATTTATACCATGCGTTAAGTCATTCCAATGTTGGCGGTGCAATAGGTGGCGGACTTATGAGTACATTATTCGCTGTAGCCTTATTAGCATCTGGTCAAAATTCAACAATTACAGGAACACTTTCTGGTCAAATTGTGATGGAAGGCTTTTTAAAATTAAAATTAAAACCATGGGTAAGAAGATTTGTAACAAGAGTGATAGCAGTTATACCGATATTTATATGTTTATGGTTATATGGATCTAGTGAAAGTAAAATTGAAGATTTACTTATTTTAACGCAAGTATTTTTAAGTTTAGCTTTACCGTTTAGTATTATTCCATTAATTATTGCAACGAACAATCCGAAAATTATGGGCGAATCATTTACGAATAAAAGATGGATTAATATTATATCTTGGTTACTAGCCATCGTGTTAAGTGTGTTAAATGTCTATTTGATCGTACAAACGATACAAGAATTTATTTAGAAAATATTGTTTTTGTGTTTTTCAGCGTCGGTTAATAATCGAATTGGTCCATTAGAATTTAAAACAATCATTCTATACGCCATTTCTTCAGGCGTTTCGGAAAAATGATTATCAATCCAACCTTGAATCATACCGACATAAGCAGAGGCTATATATTCTGCGACAACGTCTTTTGATAACATCATGTCATTTTCTAAACGCGTATCTTCAAAAAATGCGATATAACGATTTTTAATATATTGTTTTAACTTAAGATGAAATTGAGGATAATAATGAAACATCGTCTCATAAAAATAAGTATTGTGATGAATATGGCTGAAGATATTATTTGAAATGTAATATTGAGATTCAGAAATACTTTGATGTTTAATGTAAAATTTATAAGGCTCTCCAAATAATAAGTGAAAGTAATCTTCTATTAATGAAGAAGTAAGTTGTTCTATAGATTGATGATGTCTGTAAAAAGTAGAACGGTTCACTTCGGCAACTTCACACAATGCTTTAATCGTAATGTCTGAGATTGGTGTAGTGTTCATACAAGTTAATAGAGCATTTGATAATTTATTTTTAGATTTTTTACTTTTTAAATTCATAAATATCATCCTTTTCTAACGAGCATTATTCAGAATTCTGCTCCTTACAGCATTCTAACGAGCATTATTCGGAATTCTGCTCCTTACAGCATTCTAACGAGCATTTCTCGGAATTCTGCTCCTTATAGCATTCTAACGAGCATTTCTCAGAATTCTGCTCCTTACAGCATTCTAACGAGCATTATTCGGAATTCTGCTCCTTAGATTGTGTTCATCATCATTTATAAACGCTCGCTCTGCTAATAATTTCATTTTAAGTGGTTTGTCGACAGTAATGCAACACATTATCGATATGTGTTGCATTTCCTATTTTACGTGGATTGTTTTCATATGTCGAGTATTCGTATAATTAATATATTAAGTAAATAAGGAGATAGATTATGTTAATCAATGACGTAGCAATTTTAAAAGATAGATTATTAGACAATTATCATAACCGCATTAATCATGATGTATTCAATATTAATGAGGCTTTAGAAGATATATTGAATTCAGTAGGGTATTCAACTCGAGATGCTGGTGGTGAGGTTACTTTTTATGGGAAAGATCCTGTTATGCCGAGTACGTTAAGAATTGCCTCTTTAGCTGGGCTTGGGTTAGCAGCAAAATCTGTCGCACTTGCGCATTTATGGCAAGTAAGAGGTGGTAAAGGACAAGATATTCACGTTGATGTTCGTAAAGCGGTTAAACGTTTATCTCCGTTTTATGAGAAAAAATGGGAAACTTTAAATGGCTTTCCAGCAAAAAGCCAAGAAGATCCACATACACCGTTTAGATTTAGCTTTTATCAAACAAAAGATAACAGATGGGTAATGCCACTCAATCCATATCCAAATGCGAAAGAACATGTACTTGATTTATTAGACTGTCGTGCTACTAAAGAAGCTGTTACAAATGCTATTAAACAGTGGAACGGCCATGATTTAGAAGAAGAAGCTTCAAAACGTGGGATCGTAATGCCAATGGTTCGTACAGTGGAAGAATTTGTTGAAGAAGAACAATTTAGCCATATTGCTGAGTCTAAGTTAATTGAAATTGAAAAAATCGGAGAATCTGAACCAGAACCATTTACGAGCAATCCAACCCAACCATTAAGTGGTGTTCGTGCACTTGGAATGGGTCATGTCATTGCAGGAGCCGGATTAGGAAGAGGTTTAGCACTTCATGGTGCGGATGTATTAAATATTTGGAGACCTACAGAGTTAGAAGTTGAAACAATGTATTTAACTTCAAACATCGGTATGCGTTCAACGTATTTAGATTTAACAAAACAAGCATCACATCGTGAAAAATTTGATGAATTATTAAATGATGCAGATATATTCTTTATCAATAAACGCCAAGGCTTTATGGAACAATATCATTTAACGCCTGAACAATTAGCAGAAAAAAGACCAGGTATTATACATGCTTCAGTTAATTTACATGGACACACTGGACCTTGGGCAAACAGAAATGGATTTGACCAAACTGCAGGAAGTGTTGCGGGGGTTATGGCATTAGAAGGAACTGAAGATAAACCGGAATTACCTCCAATAGTCGTTGTAAATGACTATGTTATTTCTTGGTTACTTGAAATGGGTACAATTAAAGCATTAGAACGCCGTGCTATAGAAGGCGGAAGTTATAAAGTAAGTGTTTCATTAAGTAAAGTGTCAGCTTACTTATTATCATTAGGAATATTTGATAAATCATATGCACAAGCAACTTCAAATAGTAATGAAGAACATCGTATCGTTGCACCAGACCAATTCACTGCTGAAACACCACTTGGCACGTATGTTGGTGTTACTGACCAAGTAGAAATGAGTGAAACACCAGGTGAGTATGATACCGTATTAATGTTTAGAGGTGCTGACAAACCTGAATGGAAAAATCTAGATTAATTCATTTTTTCGTTATATTATGATTTGCACTCTTTCTTCAAAAACGATATGTTAATGATGTAAGATAATTAAATAAATATGAAGAGACCACTGGAAGTGCCTTTTTGAAGGCTGAGATTAAAGTAACGCTTTAAAATTCCTTGAACCTGATCTAGTTGATACTAGCGTAGGAAAGTGGCGCAACTTTAAATATAAATTAAGTAGACGCTATTTTCTTATGGGAAATGGTGTCTTTTTATTTTATATAGGAGGTATTGGAAATGAAATTTACTGACAGATTGTTTAAGAGAGTTGAACCAATTTGGGCATCTTACATGGATCATCCGTTTATAGTCGGACTAGGTGATGGCACGTTAGATGAGGAGAAGTTCAAACATTGGTTAAAACAAGATTATATTTATTTAATTGAGTATGCGAGATTATTTTCAATTGGGGCGGCTAAAGCAACGAACTTAAAAATGATGACATCTTATGCAGATTTAGCGAATGGTACTTTGCATACTGAAATGGCATTACACCGTGCTTATGCAAAACAGTTTAATATTTCTGAAGAAGAATTAGAACAAACTGAACCTGCTCAAACGACCGTTGCATACACAAGTTATATGTTGAATTTAGCCCAACAAGGTGGCATTGAAAATGTGATTGCAGCCATTTTAACATGTACTTGGAGTTATAACTATATTGGATTAAAGTTAGCAAAAATGGATGGCGCAACGGATCATCCGTTATATGGAGAATGGGTGAAGATGTATGCATCAGATGAGTTTAATACTTTTAAAGAAGAATGCGTTGAACTCATGGATGAAGTTGCAAAAGGTAAAACAGAAGAAGAGTTAGCCATATTAGAAGATATTGTTGTGAAGACAAGCTATTACGAATATATGTTTTGGGAAATGGCTGAAAAGTTAGAAACATGGCCAGTACCTGTTAAATAAAAATGAGTAAAGGAATGTTTGAATATGGATGAAAGACATTTTGATTTAATAGACATGCTTGTAAAATATCCAACAGAAAGCCCACCTGCACGTAATACGGATCCACTTCAAGATGAAATAGAACAAATACTTAAATTGTTAAACTTTGAAATTGAGCGTATTCCGTTATATGAAAACGACAGTGTCATCAATGCTGTATTAAAAGGAACGGACCCAAATGCACCTAAACTTGTATTAAACGGTCACGTAGATGTTGCACATGTCGGAGATAGTTCTGATTGGCAATATCCACCATTTGAATTAACTGTAGTAGATGACTTTTTATATGGCCGTGGTGTAAGTGATATGAAAGGTGGATTTGGTACATTATTATATGTTTTGAGCAAACTCCATGCTGAAAATATTAAGCCAAAAGGTGACATAATCGTGCAATCAGTTGTAGGAGAAGAAGTTGGAGAAGCGGGTACGAAAACAGCGTGTGAACACCTTCCATATACACCTGACTTAGGTATCGTACTTGATACGAGTCATCAAATTGCACAAGGTCAAGGTGGTGTTATTACAGGATGGATTACCGTTCAAAGTAAAGAAACAATACATGACGGAGCAAGACAACAAATGATTCATGCAGGTGGTGGATTATTCGGTGCAAGTGCAATTGAAAAAATGAGTAAAATCATACAAGCATTAAACGAGTTAGAACAACATTGGGCAGTGATGAAATCATATCCAGATATGCCTTATGGTTCAACAACCATTAACCCAGCCGTAATCGAAGGAGGCAGACACCCAGCATTTATAGCAGACCAATGCCGATTATGGATAACAGTACACTACTTACCAAATGAAAATTATTCAGAAATAATAGCAGAAATAGAACAATATTTAAACAAAGTAGCAGAAGCCGATATATGGTTACGAGAAAACCCATTAAAATTCGAATGGGGCGGAACATCTATGATAGAAGACAAAGGAGAAATATTCCCAAGCTTCACCTTACCAGAAAACCATCCAGGACTTAAAATGCTATCAGAAGCACACGAACAAGTGATGAAACAACCACTACAAAAAGGCATGAGCACAACCGTAACAGACGGCGGTTGGTTGAATCACTTCGGCATACCAACCATATTATACGGACCAGGAGAACTAAAAGAAGCACACTCCGTAGACGAAAAAATAAAAATATCAGACTTAGAAAAATTCAGTGACGTACTGTATGAATTTTTGAAGAAATGGTATGAGGCGCCAGCGGGGAATAGTGGAATATAAATAAAAAGGGATTAATTTATTTTAGAAATTAGTCCCTTTTTTTAGGCGTATAAATCCGAATTTACTTTCCAAAATATAGAAAGAAAAAGTTTAATACCTAATACTCCTTACGTTTAAATTGGTACATTGATAATGAATAAAAGATAATTACATATATCAATGGAATCACAATTTCTTTGACTGAGTGAAATTGTGTAAAAGAGTCCGATGATAAGTAATAAAATAATTGAAAATCATAAACTATCATTCCACTGAAAATATAATTTACTAAATTTGGTAGTACCCATAACAAGATAATCGAAAGAAGAATGGTCATTGCTGATCTACCTATATTTATAATTAATACTGTGTTAATTGTTATATATAGAAGAAAAATCATTAAATAGACAAAAAAATGATTAAACAATTGACCACCTGTTAATATGACAAAACTTACAGATAACAATAAATATACGAGTGAATATTCTATATAAATCCACATTAAAAACGCAGTTCTATTTGGTAAATATTCTAAATAATAACGGATAATTCCTTTCTCAATAATTTCTCCAAAAGATAGAATATGCCAAGATGTAATAATGAAAAAGGTGATAGCGTTAAAGATTCTATAAATATCTTTTACATTTGTTTCAGATACTTGAAATAATAGAAATATCAATCCTATTACATATAAAGAAGCAATCATTATAAAAGCTTTTTGACTTTTTAACTTTATAAATTCAGATGTATAAAATTTACTAATTTCCATTAGCATTCTCCTTATCTAATAAAATATCTAAAATATTATTAGTTGAGTCAAAATACTCAATGATTTTAAAGCCATTATCTATTAACGCTTTAAGTGTATCTGCTACCTTAGAAGTTTCAATCTCCATTTTGTAAGTAATATATCCATTTGAACTTTCATATTGTTTTAGTCCAAAATGTTGAATGATATTTTCGTCTATCTCTTCTACATAAATAGTTTTTATTGTATATAATCTTTTACTGTCATGTAGATTAATATGACTGCGTAACTTCCCATCATTTAAATACCAAATAGAATCACATATTTCTCCTAACTCTTCTAAAATATGGCTTGAAACAATAACTATTTTACCTTCATTTTTTAAATTTAAAATAATATCTCTAATTTGTACTTTAGTAATATAGTCTAAACCATTAAATGGTTCATCTAATAAAATAATGGCATTGTCTGTTAGTAGCATTCTTGCAATTGCTAATTTTTGTTTCATACCAAGAGATAATTCTGATACTTTTTTCTTCTCAACATTATGTAAGCCAACTTTATCTAGTACAATATTGATATGATTTTTCTTATTATCATTTGATAAACTTCTAAATATTTCAAGATTGTTTTTTGTTGTTAAATGTTTATAAAAAGTAGGGCTTTCTATAGAAAAAGCAACTTTTCCTTCACACTCAATATCTCCAGTATAATCTTTTGTTAAGTTTGCTATACACTTCATTAAAGTAGTCTTTCCTGATCCGTTTACTCCGACCAAACCAATAATTTCTCCACTTTTAGCGGAAACATTTATATTATCTAGTACAAGTTGATGATGATATGATTTACATAAATTTTTAATATATAACATAGCTCTACCTCTTAACAAACGAAATTACAAAATCTTTATTACCTTCAACGACAATGGTCATAGCTTTTTTAATTTCTATCTTAGGACTTTCTTCAAATAAAATACCTTTTTTAGTAGTATTTGGTTGTTTAGAAGCATCTTTATATAGGTCGTTATTTAAAGAATATTCTTTTTCATCAATATGAACTTTTCCATTTCCAGAGATTGCATATACTCCATATTTTCCTTCATCTAAATCTATATCAGAACCAACTTTATACTTTCCTGGAGATAATTTTTCAAATTGATCATTAGCTGGCCCAACTCTGATTGTCCCGTCCCCAACCATTTTCCAAACACAAATTGCCATAACTAATAAAACAAATCCAATTATTATAATTACAGTTTTTTTCATTGCCTTCTCCTTCCCCCAAAAAAAACGAGCGGTTTTCACCACTCGTTATAAAGGTGAAACTTTTCAGTACCTTCATTGGAATATCACTAATTATTTTTAAATTTAATTTTCCTTTTAAATATATCTACTTATAATCAATAATAAAATCTTAACCAAACATAGCAAATGTTCCTGTAATCGCTATGTTGATTGTGATATAAATGATCGTCCAAAGAATGGCTGGTTTTTTAGATAAATGTATTGTTGCGTATAGCATAAGTCCAAATAAATAAGCGCTTAGTAAGAATTGTAAGTCGAATATGCCGAGTATCATGTTGCCTTTATCAAAAATATTAAGACTAGTAATTGAGTAATCGTCTGGTGATAATCCGGCAAACCATTGGATTAACATCACTACAAATCCTACTGCGCAACTTATTAATAGGTAGCTTAATGTACCTGAAAGTATTGTCTTTACGTTTGCGTCAGAACTCATGCTTTTAGAAATGGCAAGCACAATCAAAAATACAATTCCAATAAAGATGGCGCTCATAATTGGTGTTGAAATGAAAATAATTATGTTACTGAATGTTTTAGCTTGTTCAATTTCTGTTGGTGACATGCCTTCTGCTTTGTACATTTTGTCATAATCCAAAGACATGGCGCTTAATATACTTGTTAAAGAAGAAAGGACAAGTGTAATGAAAAATTTTAATCCCCATTTTGGATTTTCTCTTATACTTGAAAAATGTTGATAAAACGGCAATTTAGATTGTTCCATTTGAGATGCCTCCTCAATAATTTTTATTTAATTTTATCATTATGTATTTAAAATTTAAATATACTTATGTTAAGTTTTGTAAAAAATTGAAAGATTTTATATTATATGTATATATAGTGGGGGAGAAATGATGGGAATATACATCAAAGAATAAGGAGTGTTTATAGTTGAAGAAAAAATGGATATGGATTATTGGGATAATAGTGGTTATTGCGTTAATCGGTGTGGCATTTGGTTTGAAGTATATGAATAATAAAGCAGAAGAAAATAAAGGATATGATACATATAAAGTGGATAAAGAAAGTCCACTAAATATTTCAGGTAAAGCGTCACCTCAATCGGTTAAAATTTATAACAACAATGAGCAATTAGGAACATATGTCAGTACTTTAGTTGAAGATGGCCAAACGGTTAAGCAAGGTGATCAATTAATTAACTATGATATTAACTACTCTAAGCGTCAACAGTTAGTTAATAAAGTAAACGAAGCACAGAATATAGTAAATGAAGATTATCGCGAAATTAATTTAGCACCGAATAATGATGATTTACAAAAGAAATTATCTCAAGACCAAGGCGTTCTTAAAGAGGCAACACAACAATTGAATCAATACGATAAACAGACTCATGACAGTATTTACGCAGCTTTTGACGGTAAAATTGATATTAAAAATGACAACAAAGTATCTAACGGTGAAACAATTCTTTATTTAGTGGCTAAAGAACCACAAATTAAAACGACTGTTTCGGAATTCGACCTTAGAAAAATTAAAAAAGGTGACAAAGTCGATATTAAAATTACAAGCACAGGCGAAAAAGGTAAAGGTGTCATTAAAAAGATTGCAGAATTACCAAATAGCTTTGACGAGAAATTGAATAAACCAAGTGAAGTACCAGCAGCTACACAAAATAGTGAAGGTGAAAATAGTTTGCCTCAAGTTTCTAATCCAGTTGTGAATGATGCAAACAATAAAAGTGAATCAGATTCGTCAAAATACACTGTGATTATTGGGGATATTGATATTCCGGTTCGAAGTGGATATTCTATGGAAATTTCAGTTCCTTTAGAGACGATTAAATTACCTAAATCAGTGTTAACTAAAGATCATAATGTATTTGTGTTGAACAAAGATAATAAAGTTGAAAAGCGTGATATTAAATTCGATAAAGTGAACGGAGAAATTTTTGTAAAAGAAGGATTGAAAAAAGGCGATAAACTCATCAAAAATCCTAAAAAAACTTTGAATAATGGAGATAAAGTTGAGGTGTCGTCATGATTGAACTTCAAGATATCAACAGACATTTCAAAAATGGAGATAAAGAAAACCATATTTTAAAAGACATCAACATTAAAATTAATGAAGGCGAATTTATCGCAATTATGGGGCCATCTGGTTCTGGGAAAAGTACGCTCATTAATATATTAGGTTTTATAGATCGTGGCTATGAAGGAAATTATTTATTTTGTAATGAGAATTATAAAGAAGTCTCTGATAATAAACTTGCACATATTCGAAATAAGACCGTTGGATTTGTATTTCAGAACTTCAAACTGATTCAAAATAATACAATTTTAGAAAATGTCAGCATACCTTTATTATATTCAGGATGTAGCGCACAAGAACGGAAAGAACGTGTCATAAAAGCACTACATGACGTAGGTTTATACGATAAAGAAATGTTGGTTCCAAATAAATTGTCAGGTGGGCAACAACAACGTGTCGCTATAGCTCGAGCAGTTGTTAATCAACCTAAATTTATTATTGCAGATGAGCCTACCGGGGCATTAGATTCAAAGACATCTAAAGATATTATTGATTTGTTTTTGAAATTAAATAAAGACTATAAGACGACGATTATAATGGTAACGCATGACAGAAAAGTAGCAGAGCAAGCTAATCGAATCATTCATATACTCGATGGTCGTGTACAAAAGGAAGAGGTGTTTGAATGAAAAGCTTATTAAACGTTATAATCATTTCATTTAAATCCATTTTAAAAAATAAGCGACGCAATATTTTTACGATGATAGGTATTATTATTGGTGTCGCAGCCGTTATTACGATTATGTCGCTTGGGAATGGTTTTAAACAAACAGCAGCGAAAGAATTTGAAGACACCGGGGCTGGGAAGAATCAAGTGAATATTGATTTTTATACTGGCAGTGGGAAAGGTGCTAAAGAAAATCCGTTTAGAGAGCAAGATATTGAAATAGCAAAGTCAGTTAAAGGTGTGTCTGATGCAAAAGTTAAAGAAAGTGATGACCAAGGTTACAGCGCTAAAATTACAAATGCTCAAAAGAAAACGCATATTAATATTTTAAAGAAAGATCAAATGACGACAACTGAAAAAGGTAAAGGATTTACTGAAGAAGATAATGAACTGCACAATAAAGTTGTAACGATTGATACAAAGTTGGCTAAAGATATTTTTAATGATGACGCGATTGGAGAAATTTTATATATTGACCATCAAGGATTTAAAGTAGTAGGCATTACAGAAGTAGATGATAGAAATGAATCAGGCGTAAATATGCCGACACAAACGTTCGACCATTATATGAAGAATCTTAATCAAAGTTACCCGAGATTGCAATTAACATTGAAAGATAACGTCAATAAGGGAGATGTCGCAGAAAATGTTGCCAATGAGTTGAATAAACTCGGTAGCGGTATTAACGAAGGTAGTTATAACTACACAGATATGGAATCTATTATGAAGAATATTAATAATGTGTTTGACGCTATTACGTATTTTGTAGCAGCGGTAGCAGGTATTTCACTCTTTATTGCAGGGATCGGTGTTATGAACGTGATGTTTATTTCGGTTACGGAGCGTACAGAAGAAATTGCGATTAGAAGAGCATTTGGCGCAAGAGCTAGAGATATAGAGTTACAATTTCTAGTAGAGAGTGTTGTGCTTTGTGTCATAGGTGGTATCATCGGTTTACTTGTAGGTATATTGATTTCTAAATGTATTGATGCACTGACGCCAGAATATATTAAGAGTGCATTCACTGTAAGTTCGATTATCATAGCAGTTAGTGTTTCTACAATAATAGGTATTATCTTTGGTTGGATTCCAGCACGTGCTGCTGCTAAAAAAGAATTAATAGATATTATTAAATAAGGTTTATTCCGATTCATTCTTGTTTAAACGAAATAACTGTTCATTTACAATGGAGATGAGGAGGGATTTTCATGAATAAAGAATGGCAAGCTCAATTACCTATAGATGGCATAAAAGAAATGAAAGCAATTAGTGGTGGAGATGTTAATGAAGCTTATAAAATAGAAAGTAAAGATGGTACGTATTTTTTACTTGTTCAACATAACCGTAGTGAAGATTTTTATGCAGCTGAAATAGCTGGGTTAGAGGCTTTTGAAGCGGCTGGTGTTACTGCACCTGTAGTTAAAGGCCATGGTGAGATTAATGGTGATGCTTATTTATTATTGAATTTCCTTGAAGAAGGACGTTCAGGAAGTCAGAAAGCTCTTGGTCAATTAGTCGCTAAACTGCATAGTACTTATGAACCAGAAGGGAAATTCGGTTTTGACTTACCATATGAAGGTAGCGATATTACTTTTGAAAATGGATGGACGGATTCATGGTCTCAACTTTTCGTAAATCAAAGATTAGATCAACTAAGAGATGAAATTGTGAATAGAGGCTTATGGTCAGAACATGAGTTGAAAGCTTATGATAACGTTCGTGAAACAATTGTAGAAGCTTTAGAAAATCATAAAAGTAAACCATCATTACTGCACGGAGATTTATGGGCAGGTAACTATATGTTCTTATCAGATGGTAAACCAGCATTATTTGACCCAGCACCTTTATACGGAGATAGAGAATTTGATTTAGGTGCAACACGTGTATTTGGAGGATTTACACAAGATTTTTATGACGCATATAACGAAGCATTACCGTTAAGTAAAGGCGCAGAACAAAGAATTAAATTTTATGAGCTATATTTATTAATGGTACATTTAGTAAAATTCGGTTCAATGTATGCAGGAAGTGTGAACCGTACGATGGAAGAGATTGTAGGGTAAAATAAATTTTTCAAACAGCCGACAAAGTCACAATATGTGAACTTTGTTGGCTGTTTTTTATGTGAAAAGGTTTAATTATGTAAGTAAACTATAGAAATTTATTTAAAACATGCGTTAAAATGTGTAATTTGTACAATAATATGAACATTATACTTTAATTATTACAAAAATTAGAAAACGCTTTCTAGATATACTTTTTTTTATGAATGTTTATAGTATAATTGTCCCATGAAGTTGAATTACTAATATAATAGAAGAAATGAAACAAGGAGTGACAGATAAAAATGGAAGATAATCATTTAAAAAGAGGACTTTCCTCACGCCAAGTTCAGATGATAGCACTTGGTGGAACAATTGGTGTTGGCCTCTTTATGGGTGCTTCAAGCACGATTAAGTGGAGTGGACCATCTGCTATATTTGCTTATTTAGTAGCAGGGTTATTTTTATATTTAGTTATGAGAGCAATGGGAGAGTTAGTGTATTTGTATCCTACAACAGGGTCATTTGCTAACTATGCAAGTGATTATTTACATCCAGTAGCAGGTTATGTAACTGCGTGGAGTAACATATTCCAGTGGATTGTCGTAGGTATGAGTGAAGTTATTGCTGTCGGACAATATATGCAATATTGGTGGCCAGATTTACCAACTTGGATACCAGGTGTAATTGTCGTCGTTACTTTAGCAGCAGCCAATTTAACATCAGTTAAAGCTTTTGGTGAATTTGAATTCTGGTTTGCAATGATTAAAGTCGTAACAATTATTCTTATGATCGTTGCTGGTTTCGGTCTAATCTTCTTTGGACTTGGAAATGGTGGAAATGCAATCGGTTTAGGTAATCTAACAGAACATGGTGGATTTTTCCCTAATGGTATTGTCGGTTTCTTCTTTGCTTTATCAATGGTTGTCGGTTCCTATCAAGGTGTTGA
Organism: Mammaliicoccus sp. Marseille-Q6498; assembly: GCF_946151045.1. Taxonomy (NCBI): domain Bacteria; kingdom Bacillati; phylum Bacillota; class Bacilli; order Caryophanales; family Staphylococcaceae; genus Mammaliicoccus; species Mammaliicoccus sp. Marseille-Q6498. The sequence continues at coordinate 1,882,824 of NZ_OX267714.1, forward strand.
GTTAATCGGTATAACTGCCGGTGAAACAAAAGACCCTCAAAAAAATATTAAAAAAGCAGTTAACGGCGTTATATGGAGAATATTAATTTTCTACATAGGTGCAATTTTTGTTATTGTAACAGTTTATCCATGGGATCAATTAGGAAATGTAGGTAGCCCATTTGTCGCAACATTTGCAAAAGTAGGTATTACAATTGCAGCAGGATTAATTAACTTTGTTGTGATTACAGCTGCTATGTCTGGTTGTAACTCAGGTATATTCAGTTCAAGTCGTATGGTATATACGTTAGCTCAAAAAGGTCAAATGCCTAAAATTTTCACTAAAGTTATGAAAACAGGCGTACCTTTCTTTGCAGTATTAGCAATTTCAATCGGTATTTTTGTAGGTGTTATCTTAAATATCGTATTACCATTAATAATAGATGGTTCAGAAAATATTTTCGTATACGTTTACAGTGCATCCATTTTACCGGGTATGGTACCTTGGTTTATGATTTTATTAAGTCATATTCAATTTAGAAAACATCATTCAGATGAAGTTAAGGATCACCCATTCAAAATGCCTGGCGCACCATATACAAATTACTTAACATTAGGATTCTTCATATTAGTATTAATAGGAATGCTATTTAACTCTGAAACAAGAGTATCAGTCATAATCGGTATCGTATTCTTATCAGCTATGGGTATTATTTACTTCTTAAGAGGTTATCATAAAGCAGATAGAGGCGAATATTAATAAATAGAGAAACTGTCAACTATGTTGGCAGTTTTTTTATGGAAAGAAGTGTTCGTTACAATCTCTATAATTTCATTTCTAAAGAGGTAAAGGTATAATTATTAAATATACGATAAAAAAACAGCTTAGAAAGGTGATATTTATGAACAAACATTTATATATCGCACACGGATATAACGCAGCGAGTGATAAACACTGGTTTAAATGGTTAGCAAGCCAATTCAAAGATGTAGATAGCTATATTTTTGATTTTCCTAATGCTTCAAATCCAGTATTAGAAGAGTGGTCAAACACGTTAAATAATGAAATGGATTTATCTCAAGGCGAAAATATAATCGTTGCACATAGTTTAGGTGTGGTTACGGTATTAGATATGTTATCTAAGTATAAAAGTGAACTAAATGTTAAAGGACTTGTTCTAGTAGCAGGCTTTGATGAAACGATACCGGATTTAGATAAAATTGATCAATATGTAGAATCTACTCAATTAAACTATGACAAAATAAAAGAAAATGTACCTAATATCGTTATGATAGCTGGATCTCATGATCGTGTTGTACCTTTTAGTTTGAGTAATAAATTAGCTGAACGCTTAAATACAAATATTGTAGAATTAGAACATGACGGACACTTCTGTGAGGACGATGGTTACGTCAGTTTCCCAGAAGTAGCAGAATATGTAGAGAAGATATTTGATAAATAGATAGTATTAAGGAACCGAGAGTAAATGGATAACAGAATTTACTCTCGGTTCTTATTATAATACATAAAAAACGCCCTCGGCTATTGCCGAGGGCGTTGGATTATTGTGTTGAATAAAAAGTTATAACTGCTTATTTATTATGCAGTAACCCATTGTGAAGCGCCTGCAGTGTTGTATAATTCAACTGCTGCTGCATCTTGTACACTTTCAGGAGCACTTGCTGCTGATTGACCTTTGTACTCGGCTGGTGCTACTGAATCCCAAGTGCTTTGTAAGAATTGGTATTTACCTGCTGCACCTGAAGATGGGTTGATTGCATGAATATCGCCACCTGATTCACGTTGAGCGATTAATTTTAAGTGATCATTTACATTAACATTTGAACCTTCAGAAGCTGAAGATGTTGATGTTTGTGTAGTTTTTGGTTGTTGAGTTTCTTGTTTTGGAGCTGCTTGTTGTTTAGGAGCCTCAACGTTATTTGTTTGTTGTTTAGCAGTATTTTCTTGTACTGGTGCTGCTTGTTGTTGTGGAGCTTGTGCTTGTTCAGCAACTGGTTGTTGTTCTTGAGCTACTGGAGCTTGAGTGCTTTCAGTGTTAGCTGCATTAGTTGCATGATATTCCCAAGTAAAGCTATTGCCATCTGATTCGAAGTTATATTCGAAACCATTTAATGTAAAGTTGATGTCATAAGCGCCTTCTTGGATAGCGTGTTGGTTAAGTTCTGGTGCATTTGATTGAGCTAACTGAGCTAATTGCTCTTTGTTAACGTTTTGTTCAGCAGCATCTGCTGTGTTGTGTGAAGTTGCTACTCCTGTTGCTCCGATTGCTACTGCTAATGATGAAGTTAAAATTGCTTTTTTCATAAATAAAAACCCTCCGTAAAATTATATTAATTAGTATTTGTATTTTAGATGATAATTTCTTTGATAGATTAAATAGTCTTCCCTCTAAATTTGGGACAAGACAACAATAACACATATAAAGGCTTTGTAAATTACAGTCAAATAACAAAAGATTACAATGTAAAAGAAATTTTGTAATAAAGAATTACTAGTGTTATCTTTTGTAATATTTCATAATTAGGAACTTAATATAATTTGGGCGCAAAAGCTTTTAAATGAAAAAAAATTTATTTATAAAGACTGTCATGTCGGTCTACAATCAAATTAATTTTTCGTTTATTAAAGTGTTAAACAAAATGAATTGCTTTAAATTCTTATTTATTTACTAAGGTATTGTGACATTAATTCATGATAAATGACGTTATGTGATTTTTATTTTGATTTCTTTTGTAATCTTTTATAACTAGTGCGAGTAGGTTTAAGCGGGATTATAAGGAGAATAAACTGAATAATCTGTATTATTACTGGAGATTGTCAAAAAGAGTGTTAAGTAACACGGTTGAAATATTTGTAACATTATTGTAATATGAAGATGTACCATTACACGAGAAAAGGATGTGTTAATGATGAATAAAATGACAAAGTTAACAGTTGCAACTGGAATTTCAATCGGAGCACTCTTTGGAACAGTTGGTATAAGCGATGGACAGAGTAATACGGCAGAAGCTGCGGTAACACCTTATTATAACTATAGTGGTTACACAGGCTATGATGGTAGTTTTGTACTCGATTCAACTTTTATAAACGCATTGGCTTATAAGAACGTCACAATGAACGGTACTAGAATCGTTCAACCACAATCAGATGAAGGCGCACCTTATATAAAGAAAAAAGTATATGATCAAACTTTCTTTTTCCATAAAGATAATAATAGCTCATATGCACTAAGCGTCAAATTCCCTGTGAAGAAAAATAACATTTCCAAAGCACAAATGATAAAAGCGTACGGAAATAATTATAATATAGAAGAAACTAGTCACGGAAAAGAATATAGATACCCTGTAGGATTCAATCTCATCATATTCACAGTGGTTGACGATCACGTCACTGAAGTGAATATAGGAGAAAATTTAGGATCAAGATAAATTTGTAAAAACGTTATTCCAATAATATAATAGATATAACTTAAATGAACTATTTGATTTCACATATTTATTAGAAAATAAAAAACTCACTAGATTCGAAGGTAATTATAATTACGTAAGTGAAAAAACATTGGAGAGTAAGATTGAAATCTAGTCACTTAGTGTCGCTTTGTATAGTTAATAGGAAAATTAGTAGCAAATACCCATTCTCAAAATAAAAGATCTCTTCATTAGGTTATAGCCTAGTGAAGAGATCTTTTTATATTTTAGAATCTTACGATTTTGAAAGTGCATACTTGCCTGGGGGTATGGTTCGAGCCTGTAGTCTCTCTCTCATACTATTCCCCCGGGCGTCAGCACTTTACAAAATCGTTGGAAAATTGAATTTTTATTACAAAAAATAAGACACTTTCGTATAATTTCATAAACACAACTAAACTAAATTAACGAGGTGCCTTATGTATATCACCCTAGAATGATGTTGGAAATATTTATTTATTTATTTTAAAAAAAATAACATAAAATGATATTAATGTTGCAATGCCAAGAAGACCAAAGAAAGCTGATAAATAAGCATCATGGTCATATAATAAATAAGATGCAATAATAAAGATGGTTCCTAAAAACAAACATATAGAAAATATATATGCAATTTTATTTTTGTTTTTTTGCTTTACTTTCTGGTGTTCTATAGATGCAATGAATTTTAAATTTTTAGAATAAGAAATATATATAGCTAGTACAAGAGAGGTTAATAAGCAACTTATAGAAACTATTATTTCAATCATGATTATTTAATCCTCTGGACAATAAAATCAACATACTGTTCTTTTCCAGAATATGTACTAGCTGCTTCTACTTTCTTTGTTTCTTTTGGTAAACAAAATGCTAAACAGATTACTAAACTTATTATAATCTTAAGATAATTGCTCATTCTTCTATTAATATTTCCTCTCTTTCAATAAACTATTGTCGTTATTTAAACTTTTAAAGGATTTCATAATATGAAATTACAATAATTATTTTTCTATTTCAATACAATTAAAGAAAAATTTTCAACGTAATGCTATTTTTTACTTGAAATAGGAATAAGTGAAAGGATTCGGACATTTACGTCTCAGGCTTTTTTATTACATGTAGTTTCTGGACCGATAAAAAAAATTATAGGTCCAGAAATAATTGGGGGCGGGCCACGCTATACAAAATACGGTCCACAAAAAATAATTAGTGGTCCGAAAAGCAGAAATACGGTCCACAAAAAATAATTAGTGGCCCGGAAATCAGAAATACGGTCCACAAAAAATAATTAGTGGCCCGAAAAACAGAAATACGGTCCACAAAAATAAATTAGTGGACCGAAAAATTCGGCTCCCAAAAAAATCGCCAAAGTTCTCGGAAGATTTTTCGCGATTCCACTCAAAACGCCAAAGTTCTCGGAAGATTTTTGGCGATTTCACCCAAAACGCTAAAGTTCTCGGAAGATTTTTGGCGATATCGCACCATATCTCCAAGATATCGTGCGTTTAACCCAATATCGCACCATATCGCCATCGATATCGTGCGTTTGACCCAATATCGCACCATATCTTCAAGATATCGTGCGATTCCAACCAACTCGCTAAATTCATCTGATCGGAAGCACAAAATACGGTCCGATAAATAAAATTACCGGACCGAAAAACAGAAATACAGTCCGATAAATAAAATTACCGGACCGAAAAACAGAAATACGGTCCGATAAAAAAATTACCGGACCGAAAAACAGAAATATGGTCCGATAAATAAAATTACCGGACCGAAAAACAGAAATACAGTCCGATAAATAAAATTACCGGACCGAAAAATAGAAATACAGTCCGATAAATAAAATTACCGGACCGAAAAATAGAAATACAGTCCGATAAATAAAATTATCGGACCGAAAAACAGAAATACAGTCCGATAAATAAAATTATCGGACCGAAAAACAGAAATACGGTCCGATAAATAAAATTACCGGACCGAAAAACAGAAATACAGTCCGATAAATAAAATTACCGGACCGAAAAACAGAAATACGGTCCGATAAATAAAATTACCGGACCGAAAAACAGAAATACAGTCCGATAAATAAAATTACCGGACCGAAAATACTAAACAGGCTTCGACTCAACGTACCGCCATACCGACGTACCGACTCGCCATACCGCCATACCCGTGACATCTCGCATTAAATCGGTTAATACCACCGTACCGCCATACCGCCATACCGACTCGCCATACCGCCATACCCGTGACGTCTCGCCTTTAATCAGTTTTATACCGCTTCGTATTCTATGACTTCAAATAATATAAACTAAATTCTAAGTCGTTTAATAGATGTTTTTCTAATAGTTCGACTGCTTTTTCTGTGTTTCTTTGTTCGAGTGTTTCTACAATTTCCTGGTGTTCTTCTATTAAGCCGGGTCTTTTTTTGTTTATAACAGTTTTACTGAATAGGAATATATAGCTTTTCAATTTACTGTACGTGTCTAAAATATAATTATTTTTAGTTGCGCTCATGATTTTTTGATGGAATTGATCGTTTATTTGTATGATTTCGTCTTCGGTTTTGTCTTTGTCTATTTTGGTGTAGTTTTTTAATTCTTCAATGTCTTCTTGTGTGAATACGATACTTGCTTTTGTAATAGCGTGTGTTTCTAATAGTATACGCATTTCAAATATATTTCTATATTCTTCTGCTGTTGGTACGTATATGTATGAATCTCTAATGAAGTATTCTAACTCTAATTGTTTGATTGCTTCTCTAACTGGCGTACGACTGACGTTGTATCTACTAGCTAGTTTGCTTTCAGTTATTTTTTCGTTGTTCTTGAATTCTCCGTTGATAATGTCATTTCTAATTTGTTGATATACACTCAATTCTTTGTTTCCCATAGTTACCACCTCGTTACTTTTATCTTACTACAAATATTTTTGCATTAAAATGTATACATTTATAAAGTTTTAGTATACAATATTGTGTAAACGCTTGCAGAAAGGGAGTAATGATTTTGAAAATAGGATTTATTGGATTAGGAATTATGGGAAAACCCATGGTAAAGAATTTTTTGAAAGCTAATAAACAAGTATTGGTTAATGATTTAAATAAAGAAGCAGAGGCTGAAGTGGTGGAACGAGGCGCGACTGCTGTATCGATAGAACAAATGGCAAAGGAAGCTGATTATATTGTTACGATGCTTCCGAATGGCGCGATTGTTAAGTCTGTTTTATATAATGGCGAGGCTGCTTTACTGAATCAAGAAAATGTAAATGTGAAAACAGTTATAGATATGAGTTCATTGACGCCGAATGAATCATTAGAAATAAGTAAAGTACTAGAAGAAAAGTCGGTTAAATATGTTGATGCACCTGTCAGTGGTGGCGAACCGCTTGCGATTACGGGTGAGTTATCAGTGATGGTCGGTTGTGATGAAGATATGTTAACTGAAATTCAAACTGTAATAGAACCTATATCCGGATCAGTCGTGCGAGTAGGTGATGTTGGTGCTGGCAGTGTTGTTAAGTTGGCTAACCAAATTATCGTCAACACAAATATTGTGGCATTGTCAGAAGCTGTCGTTTTAGCGAAAAAATTTAATATTGATTTAGGGGAAATGCATCAAGCTATTAAAAATGGTTTAGCCGGTTCTGCTGTTATGGAAGCGAAATTTCCTAAAATGATTGCTGAAGATTATAACCCGGGCGGCACATTGAATATTAATTTAAAAGATTTGAAAAATGTTGCTTCTACTGCAGATACTGTTGGTTTATCTCTGCCAGTTGTTAATCAAGTTAAAGAAATATATAAATCTGAAGTGGCACAAGATAATGGTATGAATGATCATTCTGGCATTATTAAATACTTTGAAAAAATAAACAATATGTAGGTGAAAAGTATGTTAACAAATGAAATCGTAAATCGTTTTAACAATGACGAAATCCATAAACAGTTAAGTGATTTTAAATATAAAGTTATCGTATTAGATGATGACCCAACAGGTACACAAACAGTAAAGGATTTACCTGTATATACTGAATGGACTGAACAATGGATCAAAGACGGATTTCTTCAATCTAATAATATGTTTTACATTTTGACGAATTCACGAGCTTTAAATGAAACAGAAACGACAGCACTTCATCAAGAGATAAGTGCCAATATAGAAAAAGTATCAAAAGAACTGAATCATCCTTATTTAATTATTAGTAGAGGTGACTCAACGTTACGTGGACACTTTTATTTAGAACCTAAAGTGCTTAGCGATGCTGCGAACGACGTGTTTGATGCAGTATTTTATATTCCTGCTTTCTTTGAAGGTAATCGATTTACATATGAAGGTATTCACTATTTAAAAGAAGACGATAAATATATTCCCGTTTCAGAAAGTGAATTTTCGAATGATACAACGTTCGGATTTAATTCTAAAAAAATGAAAGATTTTATTAGCGAAAAAAGTGAAAATATCGTTAATGCAGAAGATGTTTTTCATGTGACGTTGACGCAAATTAGAAATAGAGATCAAGCTGCAATATTTGAAGTGTTTTCTAAAGTTTCACAGTTTGATCAAGTTGTTGTAGATGCATTAAATGATGAAGATATGAATTATTTTGTATCATGTTTGACTGCATTTTTAGATGAACACGACAAGCACTTTATATTTAGAACGGCAGCGTCTTTTGTAAAAGCAATATGCGAGACACCTGGCGAAATCATTAATTTAAATGAATATAAACAAAATGAGCATGGTGGTATTATCGTTGTCGGTTCACACGTGAAAAAATCTTCAGATCAGCTACAACATCTGTTAGAAAATACAAATATTAAAAGTGTGGAATTTGATGTTAAAGAAGTAACGAAAGACACGCTAAATGACTATATTGATTTCGTCACTGAAAAAGCTGAAAATCTTATAAAAAATGGTGAAGATATCGTGATATACACGACGCGAGATGTTATTAAAACGGAAGATCTTAATCATAATTTAAGTATTTCAACGACTATTTCAAATAGTTTAGTTTCGATTATTTCAAATTTAAATATTCAACCTAAATTTATTATTGCAAAAGGCGGTATCACGTCAAGTGATGTTGCAACGAAAGGGTTGAAAATTAAAAAAGCAAAAGTAATCGGACAAATAACACAAGGGGTTCCAGTATGGTTAACAGGTTCTGAAGCAAAATATCAAAATATGCCTTACGTTATTTTCCCGGGAAATGTTGGCGAAAAAGAAACATTGAGTGAAGTATATAAACTAAATCATTAATTGATTAATTCAGTAGAGATAGAAAGAGGGAGTAAACATGTTGGGAGAAATATGGCCACTTATTAGCGTTGTTATTGGCGTATTAATTTTGTTGATTTTGATCATGGTTTTAAAACTGAATACTTTTATTGCACTTATTATGACTTCAATGATTACCGGGATCATATTAGGTATGCCACTAGATAAAATCGTAGAAACAATTGAAAAAGGTATGGGTGACACTTTAGGTCATATCGCAATTATATTCGGATTAGGTTCTATATTAGGTAAATTATTATCAGAAGGTGGAGGCGCAACTAAGATTGCCGATAGTTTAATTAATACATTCGGTAAGAAGTATGTCACTTGGGCAATGATTATTGCTTCATTCATCATTGGGATTTCATTATTTTTAGAAGTAGCATTCGTATTACTGATTCCATTAGTATTTACTTTAGCAAAAAGAATGCAAATTTCTAATTTAAGAGTTGGGTTACCAATGGCTACATCCATTGCCGTAACACACGGATTTTTACCACCTCATCCAGGTCCAGTAGCGATAGCAGAAGCTTTAAATGCGAATATTGGACAAGTATTATTGTACGGATTAATTATAGGCATACCATTAGCTATTGTTGTTGGGGGTATTTTCCCGAAATTTGCATATATCATTTCACCAAAATCTTTTGAAAAAGAAGGTAATACAGCGAGTGTTGCTGTGATGAAAGACTTTAGCAACGAAAAATTGCCTGGGTTTGGTATAAGTATACTAACTGCTTTGTTACCAGTTATCTTAATGTTATTTGCTACAAGTGTTCAATTAATAACAGGACATCAAGATGGTCCAACGAACTGGTTTGAATCAGTCGTTTATTTAATTGGATCTTCTGTAACAGCAATGTTAATAGCAGTATTATTTGCCATTTACTCTATGGGATTAAGACAAACAAGAACAATGTCAGAAATTATGAAGACATTTGAACAAGCTATCGGACCAATCGCAATGCTGTTATTAATCATTGGTGGCGGCGGAACATTTAAACAAATATTGATTGATGGTGGCGTTGGAGATACAATTTCTTCAATTTTCCATGGTACCGAAATGTCGCCAATCTTTTTAGCGTGGTTAGCAGCAGCAATTTTAAGAGTTGCATTAGGGTCTACAACAGTAGCGGCCATATCATCAGTAGGCATTGTGTTACCATTATTACAACATTCCCCAGACGTAAACTTGTCATTAGTCGTATTAGCAATCGGAGCAGGAAGTATATTCTGTTCACACGTTAATGATGCAGGGTTCTGGATGTTTAAAGAGTATTTCGGATTAACAATAAAAGAAACATTCCTAACATGGACACTACTAGAATCCGTATTGTCAGTACTAGGATTAGTCTTTATATTAATAGTAAATATGATGATTTAGAAATAGAAAAGGCACTTCGGTTGAGACAAAATGTCTCACTCTCGAAGTGCCTTAAATATTAAAAAGTTTGAATGGCTTTTGAATAAGGTTATTCATGTACAATTAACGTATAAAAAGTTATCATAATAGCGATTAAGAATATAAAAGGGGGTAGTGATGATGTGGATTGATATCACACAAAAATTAACAAACAATATTGCAAATTGGCCGGGAGATGAGCCGTTTCATTTTGAATTATCAGCTACGAAAGAAGAAACAGGTTCAGTGAATATTGGTAGTATTTCTACAAGTGCACACATTGGCACGCATATGGATGCGCCATTTCATTTTGATAATGACGGCATCAAAATACATGAAATCGATGTGAATAGACTAATCGGACCTGCTACATTAATTGAAATAATAGATAAAGATGTTATCACGCGTGAGACTTTAGAAACGTTTGATATTAAAGGAACAATTTTGATGATTAAGACTAAAAACGAAGCACAGCCCGAAGTATTTCCAAAAGCGGTGCCTGTCTTAACTGAAGATGCGATTCGCTATTTATCAGAAATTGGGATAAAAGTATTCGGAATTGACGTACCTTCAGTAGATCATATCGATTCAAAAGAACTAGAAAACCATCATGCCTTTAATCGATATGACATCATCAACATTGAAAATTTATTACTAGAACATGTATCAGCTGGTTACTATCAATTTATAGGATTACCGTTAAACATTGAAGGGGCAGACGGATCACCTATAAGAGCAGTTATTTCGAAAGGGGAAGAAACAAAATGAGCAATTTTCAAGACGATTCAATCAAAGGGGAAAAAGTAAAAACAGATTTTACAGAAGATATGACATACAGTGAATATTTAGGATTAGATAAAATCTTATCCGCACAACATACTTTAACAGACGCACATGACGAAAAATTATTTATCATCGTCCATCAAGTATCTGAACTATGGATGAACCTTATTATTCATGAAATTAATTCAGCATGCGAAGATATTAAAACGGACCAACATAAACAAGCTTTTAAAAAATTAGCAAGAGTCGGGAATATTCAAAAACAATTAATACAAGTTTGGGAAGTCCTTTCAACTATGACACCAAGCGACTATTTGAAATTTAGAGATGAATTAGGAAACTCATCAGGATTTCAATCATTTCAAAATAGAATGATAGAATATAGCCTCGGCTATAAGACAACACACGCACTTAAAATATATGAAAAAGACCCAAAAATTTATAACCAATTAAAAACACAACTCGAAAAACCAAGTATATACGACGAAACAATCAAAGCTGTACATAGAGCAGGATTTGAAATAGACGAATCAGTATTAAACAGAACAGTTACAGACAATTACATACCAAATGATTCAGTAAAAAATGCATTTAAAGAAATATACTTAAACTCAGAAGAACACTTCGAACTGTATGAATTATTAGAAAAACTGACAGACGTAGAAGACAGATATAGTCAATGGCGATTCAGACATATGAAGACCGTACAAAGAATAATAGGATTTAAAATGGGAACAGGCGGAAGCTCAGGCGTGAACTACTTAAAACGCGTTATCGATCAAAACTTCTTCCCAGAACTGTGGGAATTAAGAACAGAATTGTAGAAGGTAAAGCAGAAGCTGAAGTTATTAGAGAACTAGAAAAAGCAAAAGCTGATGGCTTAAGAGAAAGAGCGAATGCACTTGCTGAAAATAAAGATGTTATGTTAGCTGAATTGATGATTAAAACATTACCTGAATTTGCTAAAGCAGTGGCTGAACCATTATCTAACGTTGAGAATATCCGTATTCTTGATGGTGGAAACGGTGAAGGAGTAAACGCTTTGTCTAACGGTGTCATATCTCAAATGGCTAACGCCGAAGAAGGCTTAAACCAAATGACAGGCTTTAACTTAACTCAAATGCTTGAGAATATTTCAAACCAAAAGAAAACATATGCCTTCGAACAAAATGAAACTTCTAATGAAGAAGAAACTAAAGAAGCAGAAGAAGAGTCTTCTATAGAGGATAACAATCCAACTGACAATGTAAGTAAGGAAGAAAATAATTCAACAGACTCTTAAAAATTAAAACAAGCACATCACTTTTTGTACTGAATTTCATCAGTAGCGTGATGTGCTTGTTTTTTAGTTTGTAGATAAACTTTATTGATTGTTTATTTATCCACTAGTATCCATCTCGATAATACGAATGTAATAGGGATTGTTATGATCAGTCCTGCGAATGGTGCGAGGACTTCACTAATGTTTAACCATTGTACAAATATGTATAACAGCAATGTTTGTAATCCCATATTCACAACTTGTGTTATTGGAAATTGTACAAATTTTTTCAGTGTTGGTTGTACTTTGTATACAAAATAACAATTTAAATAGAATGATATGACAAAACTTAATATAAATGCTGTTATATGGCTAAATAGATAATTGAGGTGCATGAGTTTTAGCAACAGTAAGTATATCCAGTAGTAGTTTATTGTATTGATACCACCAACAATAATGAAACGAAAAATTTCTCCGTATTGTTTATACATGAATGTTGCTCCTTTTAGTGACAGAAATCGTTATACGACTAGTCCACGTTTATTACTATATTTCTCGTACACTTGATTTTGAGCGATTTCTTCTAAAATTTCAACTACTTTGTAAACTTCTTCGTATGAAGTATATAATGCTGTTGGTGCGAGTCGAATTACATTTGGTTCTCTAAAATCAGGAATAACGCCTTTATCTTTTAAAGCGAGACTAATACGATATGCTTCATCATGTACGAGACAAACATGTCCACCGCGCTTAAAGTCTTCTCTTAAATTGCCTACTGAATAACCATAATTTGATAGCTTTTCATCAATTAAATACATTAGATATGATGTGATATGCAGTGATTTTTTGCGAATTGCGTGAATACCGATCTCATCAAATATTTTAAGCACACCTTCAAGTGGCGCCATCGATAAAATGTTAGGTGTACCAATTTGCCAACCTGAAGCATCTTGTTGATGTTCAAATGTGTGATTAAGCTGGAATTGCGTTTCGTCTTTATTACCAAACCATCCTGTGATGCCAGGCGTTTTATCAAAATGCTTTTTATTGATATATAATCCAGCAGTTGCCCCAGGACCTGCAGATAAATATTTATACGTACACCAAACTGCAAAGTCAGCATCTATTTGAGTAAAGTCCATTTCAAGCGCACCAATGGCATGACATAAATCCCAACCGATTATAATATCTCGTTCTTTTGCTGCCATCGTAATTTTTTCCATGTCTAATACTTGAGCACTTCTATATAGAACAGTAGGTAACAAAATTAATGCAACATCTTCAGTCATCGCATCTATAATGGCATTTTCATCTATAAACGAACCATCTTTACTCGTAACGACTTTAACAGCATCGTCAGGATTGAGGCCTTTTAATTTAACTTGACTGTCCACAGCGTAGCGATCTGTAGGAAAATTCAAATCATCAACTAAAATTTTATATTTATCTTTAGTAGGTTTGTAAAATGTACCTAAAGCTTGATGAATATTAGAAGTCGTACTACCAACAACAACCACTTCATCCGCATCAGCTCCAATAAGCGGTGCCATAGAAGCTGCGATTTTTTTAGAGTAATGATAATATTTACTATCCTCAACATTCCAAATTTTGATACCTTCACGTTTCCAAACTTCCAATGCTTCTAATAAAGTCGCTTCCGCATCCTTAGAAGCAAGACCTAACGAATTCCCATCCATATAAATTTCATTAGGTTGTATGTAAAAACGATCCCTTACATGATGCAAAACATCAGCAGTATCTAAAGCTTGCGCAAACTCTTTCGTTGTATTAAATGCTGTATCCATTCACTTCATCCCCATTTCTTTATTCATAAATCCTTTAATGTAATTGTATACTTTCATGAAAAAAGGTACAAAGATAATGGGTATGAAAGGGGGGATTTTCGGTTCGATAATTTTATTTATCGGCCTGTATTTTGTACTTCTGATCAGATGAATTTATTGAGTTGGTTGGAATCGCACCATATCTTGGAGATATGGTGCGATAATGGGTTAAACGCACGATATCGTGGGCGATATGGTGCGATATGGGTCCAAACGCACGATATCTTGGAGATATGGTGCGTTTTTTGGGTAGAATCGCCAAAAAACTCCCGAGAATTTTGGCGTTTTGAATAGAATCGCCAAAAATCGCCGACGAACTTTGGCGTTTTTTATTTGGTGACCCACACTCAATCATTTCTGGACCTATAATTATTTTTATCGGTCCATATTTCTGATTTCTGGACCTATAAATTTTTTTATCGGTCCATATTTCCGATTTCTGGACCTATAATTTTTTTATCGGTCCAGAAATTCCCACACCGACACCCATACCCACACCCATACCAAATCATATGAAACTTTCCCCAATAGGAGAGGGCTGGGACAAATAATCCTAGCCCTTGTTTCTACTATTATATATACCTAACTATCCATTTTAACGACTAATCTTGCTACGTCGCCTTTTGCTAGTCGGTCGAAGCCTTCGTTTATGTCTTCTAATGGTATTGTGTCTGTCAATAATTCGTCTACTGCTAGGCGTCCTTGTTTATATAGTTTAATAAATCTTGGTATGTCTCGTAAAGGTACGCAACTACCGACATATGAGCCTTTGATTGTTCTTTCTTCTGCGGCTAGTGTAACTTGTGGAAAAGAGAATTCGTGTTTTGGGTCTGGTAATCCTGTTGTTACTGTTGAACCGCCACGTTTTGTAATTTTGTATGCAACTTCCATAGCGGGTACAACACCGGCTGTTTCAAATGCGTAGTCAACGCCACCTTTAACGAAGTCTTTAATTTGATCGACTATATCTTCGTCTCCTGAATTAAATGTAGCGGTAGCGCCGAGCTTTTTAGCAATTTCAAATTTATTTGGATTAATATCTAGTGCTATAATTTCACCGGCACCGGCTAATTTTGCGCCTAATATGGCACTTAGTCCGATTCCGCCTAATCCAATTATTGCGACTGCGCTACCTGGTCTAATTTGGGCAGTGTTAATAACGGCTCCGATACCTGTAATGACTGCACAACCGAAAATAGCTACTTTTTCATAAGGAATATCTTTGTCGACTTTCACTATTGAATGTTGTGAAACGACAGCGTAATCGGCAAATCCAGATACGCCGAGATGATGATGCATCGTCTTGTCTTCATTTTGCAGTCGTATGCCACCATCTAAAAGTTCTCCTCGTTCGTTTGAAGCGGCACCATTTTCACATAAAGCAGGTCTACCTTCACTACATGGTAAACAATGTCCGCAACTTGGAATAAAGGTACATACGACATGATCGCCAACTTCAAAGTCTTTAACGTTTTCTCCAATTTCAACGATTTCACCGGCAGCTTCATGACCTAGTGCCATTGGTGTAGGTCTTGGTCTACTCCCGTTTATAACAGATAAGTCTGAGTGGCATAATCCGGCAGCACCAATTTTTAGTAAGACTTCATTCTGATTTGGCTTGTCTAATTCAAGCGTTTCTATTTTTAAAGGTTTACTTTCTGCATAAGGACTAGGTAAACCCATTTCATGTAATACGGCAGCTCTTGTTTGCATGATTTTTCACTCCTAAAAAGTTAGTCACTATTCATAGTAACCTTCAGTTGATTTTCTAAATCCTTCAAATTGATCACCGTCATGACCAAACCAAATTTGAGCATTCTTTTCTTTTGCTAAGCGTTTAATTTTTTCAACAGATTTTGCCCAACCGATAGAATCATATAAAATGCCAGGTGGTTTTAAAATGTCACCCATACTTTCTTGTGTATAAATAGCATCCGAAGCTAAAATTAAAGTACCAAGCTCTTGTGTTTCTATTTCAAGACCAATCATGCCCCAAGCGTGTCCACTACCAAAGTTAAGCACTTTTACGCCTTTAACAATTTCTATATTATCTTCATAAGGTTTAATGGTTTTCCATGTTAAGTCATTTTTTATCCAAGCATCAATATCAGCCCAAATATAGGCGCCATTTTTTTGATGACGAGCATAAGTTTGCATTGTGCCATTTAACTCATCGTCATGCACAATAACTGTAGCGTTTGTAAAATACTCTAAGCAACCTGCGTGATCTAAATGTAAGTGAGAAGCGACAACATAATCTACTTCACTTGGATCAACATTGATTTGTTCTAGTCTGTTAGGTAAGTAACACGATTCATCCGCTGTGTAAGGGAATGCTTTTTGAGTTGGCGTAATCCATCTACCATTGTCACCCATAGAATTCGGATTACAAGCAGTGTCAAAAAGAATTTTAGCATCAGGATGGTCGATAAACACTGTGAAAATAGGAAATTCATGCATTTCATTTGGTGCGTTAGGATTATCTAAAGTTGCTTGGTTAGAACCTGCAATCATTAAATTTTTGTCCATACTCATTCGTCCATTGTCTAATACATACAGCTTTATTCCTTGGTTATTTACATTTACCATAAACAATCACCTCTTAGTATTGTATATTTACATTATAATTGTAAACGAATACATGAACAAGTAGAAAGGGCGGTGGCAAAATAAAAAGCAAAATCCAAAGAGGTTATCCTTTGGATTTTGCTTGGAATAAATTTTATTAGAATGTTTGTCCTAAAGCTTTAGCGCGTGCAATACCATCTGCTTTAATTTCATCAGCTTTTTCAGGGTTAGCGTTATGACCTTCAACGATTAATCCTTCAAAATCAGTAATACCATAGAAACTCATCATTTGTCCGATATAACGGTGACCCATTTCTAAATCTGCAGCTGGACCTTCAGTGTAATATCCACCACGAGCTTGAATATGAAGTGCTTTTTTGTCAGGTAATAAACCAACAGGACCTTCAGCAGTGTATTTAAATGATTTACCAGCAACTGATACTGAATCTAAGTAAGCTTTCATAACTGGAGGGAATGAGAAATTCCAGAATGGTGTTACGAATACATATTTGTCAGCTTTGATAAACTGATCACTTAATTCATCAAGGCGTTTAACTTTACCTTGTTCGCCTTCAGATAAAGCATCGAAACCAGAACCTGATTGTAATTTACCCCAACCAGCAAAAACATCTGCATCTATTTGAGGGATATATGATTTATATAAATCAATGTGAACAACTTCATCATTAGGGTTTGAAGCTTTGTAACTTTCGATAAAAGCAGTGGCCGTAGCCATTGAGAATGATACTGTTTCATCATGTGGATGAGCAGTAATAAATAATACTTGTGACATAAAATAATCTTTCCTCTCTGTGATAAAAATTAAACTAACTATAATTATTATACTTAGAAAGATTTATAAATCAAGCGTATTGCTTGGTAAAATAATAGTTAAATTACACTTCTGTGTAACTATTCCGTATTAAATTTCGGTGGCGGATGAAAAGTAGGGTGATATTAAGTGTTCGAGAGTAGTTGTGGGTGCTTAGGAGGGCATCCGAAGCGGTCGGAACAGGTTGGAACAGATCGGAACGCAAAAATCGCCAAAGTTCGTCGACGATTTTTGGCGATTCCACCCAAAACGCCAAAGTTCGTGGGGGTTTTTTGGCGATTCCATCCAAAACGCCAAAGTTCGTGGGGGTTTTTTGGCGATTCCACCCAAAACGCCAAAGTTCGTGGGGGTTTTTTGGCGATTCTACCCAAAACGCCAAAGTTCGTGGGGGTTTTTTGGCGATTCCACCCAAAACGCCAAAGTTCCCAGGAGTTTTTTGGCGATTCCAATCCAACATCGCACCATATCTCCGAGATATCGTGCGTTTAGCCCAGTATCGCACCATATCTTCGAGATATCGTGCGTTTAAGCCAGTATCGCACCATATCTCCGAGATATCGTGCGTTTAAGCCAGTATCGCACCATATCTCCGAGATATCGTGCGTTTGACCCATTATCGCACCATATCTCCAAGATATCGTGCGTTTAGCCCATTATCGCACCATATCTCCGAGATATCGTGCGTTTCCAACCAACTCGAAAAACTTATCTGATTCGGAAGCACAAAATACGGCCCACAAAAATAAATTAGTGGTCCGAAAACGAGAAATACGGCCCACAAAAATAAATTAGTGGCCCGAAAACGAGAAATACGGTCCACAAAAATAAATTAGTGGTCCGAAAACAAGAAATACGGTCCACAAAAATAAATTAGTGGCCCGAAAATGAGAAATACAGGCCACAAAAAATAATTAGTGGCCTGTATTTTCCGCTTCCAACCGCTTCCCACGTGCCATCATTTAACTGAAGGTATATAGAATCTGGAGTTTTCGTAATGAAAGACGATTTTTGAGTAATCGAAGGGTACACCTGTACTTGTGTAGAATATTTGTTCATATTCTAATGAAGGGTCTCCTTCGTTTAGTTCTAAGTGCTGTGCGTTTTCTGCGCTTAGTTTCTCAATTTTGAAATAGATATCTGTGAAACCGACTTTTATTTTTAAATTATTTTCAATGTAATGAAATATCGATCCGTCTGCAATTTCTTCGTTCATATAAAGTACGACGTTTTTGTTGAAATATGATTCTTCTATACAGAATACTTTACCGTCTACATATCTAATGCGTTCAACGTTATAAACTGTTTCGTGTTCTTTCAACTTTAATTGATTTTTAATATATGGTTCTGGCTCGACTTCAACTACTTTAAGCACTTTACTCGTCACTTCATGTCCTTTTAAATCATCTGAAAAGCCTTCTGCCGTAAATAAATTTAAAAAGCCGTCTCTTTTTGGGTTACGTACATAAATCCCGCTTCCTCTTGCTTGATATATTAACCCTTGTTTTTCAAGACTTTTTAATGCATTTATAATCGTGCTTTTACTCACATCAAAATTAGCGCGCAGTACTTCTACACTTGGTAATTTATCTCCAGCTTCATAGTGACCTTCAGCAATGAGAGACTCTATGCGTGTTGCGATTTGTTCATATTTAAGCATCTTAATCCCCACTTTTATTTAGCATAATATTTATTATATCACTTGTTTAATTGTTAACACTATATAAAATTATATCTACCTTTACAAATTGTATCGGTATAATTATAATGTAAGTGTATACAAAATAAAATCATCCCAGCAGATTTAAATAAAGTTAAAAAAGGCGAGACAATACTAAATATTATTAAAAAATAAAGGAGACGAATATTATGACTAAATTAAGTAAAGACTTTTTATGGGGCGGAGCTTTAGCTGCTAACCAATTCGAAGGTGGATATGATCAAGGTGGTAAAGGTTTAAGTGTACATGATGTGATGACAGCCGGAGAACATGGTAAAGCGAGAGAAATTACTGAGACAATTGAAGCGGATAAGTTTTATCCAAACCATGAAGGCATCGATTTTTATAATAGATATCAAGAAGATATCGGTTTGTTCAATGAAATGGGGTTAAAATGTCTACGGACTTCAATTGCTTGGACAAGAATTTTTCCAAATGGTGATGAAACTGAACCGAACGAAGAAGGATTAAAATTCTATGATAACGTCATCGATGAGTTGTTAAAATATAATATCGAGCCTGTATTAACGTTATCACATTTTGAAATGCCGTTACACTTAGCGCGCGAATACGGTGGATTTAGAAACCGTAAAGTCGTTGATTTCTTTGTGCATTTTGCTGAAACAGTGTTTAACCGCTACAAAGATAAAGTGAAATATTGGATGACATTTAACGAAATTAATAACCAAATGGATACGAGTAATCCGATTTTCTTATGGACAAACTCTGGGGTAACGTTAACTGAAGATGAAGACGCGGAAGAAGTATTATATCAAGTTGCGCATAATGAACTGATCGCAAGTGCGTTAGCCGTATCAAAAGGTAAAGAAATTAATCCAAACTTCGTAATCGGTAATATGATTTCACATGTTCCAATATATCCATATTCATGTAATCCGAAAGATATTATGGAAGCGGAAATCGCAAATAGATTGAGATACTTTTTCCCAGATGTGCAAGTGAGAGGTTATTACCCAGGTTATGCTTTAAAAATGTTCGAGAAAAAAGGTTACGACATTAAATGGCAAGAAGGCGATGACGAAATTTTGGAAAATGGAACGGTTGATTATATCGGTTTCAGTTATTATATGTCTACAGTCGTTAAACATGATGCTAAACAAAGCGTTGAAGACAATATTGTGAACGGTGGATTACCAAACTCAGTAGAAAACCCTCATATTAAAGTGAGTCAATGGGGATGGGCAATTGATCCGATTGGTTTAAGATATACATTAAATGCGCTGTACAATCGTTATCAACTTCCATTATTCATCGTAGAAAATGGATTCGGAACAACAGATGAATTCAAAGAAGACGGTACGATAGACGATCAAGAACGTATCGATTATTTAAGAGAACATATCCAATCATCAATCGAAGCGGTAGACGAAGACGGCGTAGAACTGATGGGTTATACACCATGGGGAATTATTGATATCGTCTCATTCACAACCGGCGAAATGAAAAAAAGATACGGCCTTATCCATGTTGACCGTGATAACAAAGGCGAAGGATCATTGAAACGAACTAAGAAAAACTCATTCTATTGGTACAAAAATGTTATAGACACAAACGGCGAAGAACTGAAATAAAGATAGATGCGGTTTGGTATTGCGGCACAGTTCGAAGACGAGGTTCGGAGACGTGGTTCGGATACGTGGTTCGAAGACGTGGTTCGAAGACGGTCTAAGTTGCAAGTGAGGGTCGACATGCAATATAGAGAGGCTCTAAGTTGCAAGTGGAGGTCGACATGCAATATAGAGAGGCTCTAAGTTGCAAGTGGAGGCCGACATGCAATATAGGGAGTTTCTAAGTTGCAAGTGAAGGTCGACATGCAATATAGGGAGTTTCTAAGTTGCAAGTGGAGGTCGACATGCAATATAGAGAGGTTCTAAGTTGCTAAACTGGCAAATCTAGCAACATAGAGGCGTTCTAAATTGCTAAACTGGCAAATCTAGCAACATAGAGCGAGTCTAAGTTGCTAAACTGGCAAATCTAGCAACATAGAGCGAGTCTAAATTGCTAAACTGGCAAATCTAGCAACATAGAGGCGTTCTAAATTGCTAAACTGGTAAATCTAGCAACATAGCGGGTGTCTAAGTTGCTAAACTGGCAAATCTAGCAACATAGAGCGAGTCTAAATTGCTAAACTGGCAAATCTAGCAACATAGCGGGCGTCTAAATTGCTAAACTAGTGAATCTAGCAACATAGCGGGCGTCTAAATTGCTAAACTGGCAAATCTAGCAACATAGCGGGCGTCTAAATTGCTAAACTGGCAAATCTAGCAACATAGAGAGGTTCTAAATTGCTAAACTGGCAAATCTAGCAACATAGAGCGAGTCTAAATTGCTAAACTAGTAAATCTAGCAACATAGAGCGAGTCTAAGTTGCTAAACTGAGGAATCTAGCAACATAGCGGGCGTCTAAGTTGCTAAACTGGCAAATCTAGCAACATAGAGCGAGTCTAAATTGCTAAACTAGTAAATCTAGCAACATAGCGGGCGTCTAAGTTGCTAAACTAACAAATCTAGCAACATAGGGCTGTTCTAAATTGCTAAACTAGTGAATCTAGCAACATAGCGAGCGAATTCCATCTTTCTACCAAACACAAGTCGAAAGAAGTGTTCATTAGTCGGCTTTAACAAACAAAAGTCATAAGAAATATTCGTTATTCCCCCCAATATATAAAATATCATCCAAAGAAACCCCCTCAAGCTGCGACTAAAGTAGGCTTGAGGGGGTTTTTATATTAATTAATATATCGATATGCCATGAGTTCTTGTAGCATTTTAATTTCTTCTTGTAGTTTAGCGCCGACGTTTGTGTCTCGGACTTTTTTTCGTTCTAGTTCTTCGTCTACAACGCGTCTGACTGATAATTCATCGGCACCGTTTAATAGTACATTTTCTTTAGTTCCGAAGTGTTTATGTGCTACTAATTGCATACCGAATGAATTGTATAGTAACGTATATCCGGCGATTCCTGTAGTGGATTGATATGCTTTTGAAAATCCACCGTCAATAACGATCATTTTGCCGTTTGCTTTGATTGGATTTTCGCCATCAATTTCTTTAACGGGTGTATGGCCATTAATGATTCGTCCTTGTTCAGGGTCTAAATCAAATTCTTCTAACATTTTTCTACACATTTCACTATCTTCTCTTAAATAGTAGTATGGATTTTTTACTTCTTTGTGAGAAGCTTTGTCTTTAATAAAATATCTTTCAAAAGTTGTCATGGCACGCTTCCCAAATAATGAGGAATATTTACCAGTCCATAAATACCAAATTAAGTCTGTAGATAAATCATCTGTATGATGTTTATGGTTAAATGATTTTCTAATATGATATTCAAATTGGTCTAATAATTCACGACCGCTATACATTTTCCCGTCAATTTCCATTGATTCCATTTTGCCATTTTCATCTACTGGAATACAGCCATGAATTAAAAGGTTTCCATTATATTTTAAATATAGATTGCCTTTTTTCATTAAAAAGTTCATGTGTCGTTTTAATTTTTCAGATTCTTGAACAGAAAGAAGTAGTTTATTAATAACTTCCTCTTCTTCTTCGTTAAGTCGGGCAGGGTCTTTTGGATCTACTGTTTCAAAACAAGTGTTTTCTAAAGGATACGTTTGACCGTAAACAGTGATTTCTTGTTTATCATAATCTACCTTTTCAAGCACAAGTCTTTCTTTCATATCAAAAGAAGGTCTACGTTTAATAATCGGACTTTCAAGCTTAAATTGAATGATAGCAATTGCTTGATGAATTTTCGTGATTTGTAATTTTTCTTCTTCAGAAAGTGACTTGTCAGCGTGTTCTTTCGGATAAAAAGCAGTATTATCGCCGTAATATTTTTCTGCTAAGTTAACTAAAGGTCTTAAATTAATCCCGTAAGCATCTTCGATAATATCTAAGTTGTCATAACGTGCACAAATTCTAAGAATATTCGCTAGACACACTTTAGAACCAGCAAAAGCACCAATCCAAAGTACATCATGGTTACCCCATTGAATATCGACAGAATGATAATTAATCAATGTTTCCATAATTTTGTCAGGTTCAGGACCACGGTCATAAATATCACCGACGACATGTAAGTGGTCAACCACTAATTGTTGAATCGTATAAGCTAATCCTACAATTAATTTATCCGATTGTCCTAGAGAAATAATATTTTGAACAATCGTTTCATAATAAGTCTTCTTATTATTATAAACATTACTTTTATAAAGCAACTCTTCAATTATGTATACAAATTGTTTAGGAAGCGCCTTACGTAATTTAGAACGCGTATATTTACTAGAAGCATAAGAAATAATGTTAATCATTTGTTGAAGCGTTTCGACATACCATTCATTCAAAGCTTCTTTAGATTCAAAATGATTTTTAATCAATTTTAACTTTTCTTCAGGATAATAAACTAAAGCAGCAAGCTCACTGATTTCCTCTTCAGAATGCGTATCTTTGAAAATATCATTAATTTTAGCTCTCACATTACCAGAACCATTACGAAGCACATGTTGAAAAGCATGATATTCACCATGCAGATCACTGACAAAATGCTCAGTACCTTTAGGCAAGTCTAAAATAGATTCTAAGTTAATAATTTCAGTAGCAACTTTCTCTTCCTTATCAAACTTCTCAGCTAATAAATCTAAATATTTTTCCTTTAACTCTTGGTTGTAATACTGGGTCATATCAGTCACTCCGTTCGTTAAGTTAGTGATTTAAAATTAAAAATATTATAACATATTTGAGATATAGTATAACATATTGAGGGTGGGGATTAATGAAATATACTCGAGAATAGTATAAAGGAAAGGACGCGCTCAAAAATTTGAGCGCGTCCTTTGTCCATATTGCTAAACAGGAGAATCTAGCAACATAGAGCTGTTCTAAATTGCTAAACTGGTAAATCTAGCAACATAGAGTTGTTCCAAATTGCTAAACTAGCAAATCTAGCAACATAGAGGCGTTCTAAATTGCTAAACTGGAGAATCTAGCAACATAGAGTTGTTCTAAATTGCTAAACTGGAAAATCTAGCAATATAGAGGCGTTCCAAATTGCTAAACTGGTAAATCTAGCAACATAGAGACGTTCTAAATTGCTAAACAGGAGAATCTAGCAACATAGGATGACCCTAAGTTGCAAGTGGAACCTGACATGCAATATAGCACGTATCTAAGTTGCAAGTGGAGCCTGACATGCAATATAGCGAGCCTCTATGTTGCAAGTGGAGCCCGACATGCAATATAGCACGTCTCTAAGTTGCAAGTGGAGCCCGACATGCAATATAGCGAGCCTCTATGTTGCAAGTGGAGCCCGACATGCAATATAGCACGTCTCTAAGTTGCAAGTGGAGCCTGACATGCAATATAGCGAGCCTCTAAGTTGCAAGTGGAGCCCGACATGCAATATAGCGAGCCTCTAAGTTGCAAGTGAAGCCTGACATGCAATATAGCGAGCCTCTAAGTTGCAAGTGGAGCCTGACATGCAATATAGCGAGCCTCTAAGTTGCAAGTGGAGCCTGACATGCAATATAGCGAGCCTCTAAGTTGCAAGTGGAGCCCGACATGCAATATAGCGCGTCTCTAAGTTGCAAGTGGAGTCTGACATGCAATATAGCGAGCCTCTAAGTTGCAAGTGGAGCCTGACATGCAATATAGCGAGCCTCTAAGTTGCAAGTGGAGCCTGACATGCAATATAGCGAGACTCTAAGTTGCAAGTGGAACCCGACATGCAATATAGCGAGCCTCTATGTTGCAAGTGACACCAATCTAGCAACATAGACATCCATATCCCACCTCAAACTGCGTCTCTCCCGAAAATCCGCCACTACTTGCACCTCAATCCATCTCAAACTGCGTCTCTCCCGAAAATCCGCCACTCCGCTAGTACCTCAATCCCTCATTATACGACTGATTTTCTTAATTTTTGATAGAGTGTTTCTGCTTCTTCGTATGTCTTTATACCGTGTACGTTCATTCGGCCGTCTTGGAAGAAGGTCATATTTATGTCTCCATTATGAATCAGTTTGACGTACGGATTTTCTCTGATGATATGTCCTGGGAAATAGTGTGCTAAGTCAAATATTGATGCTTTGAATCTAAATAGAAATGCATCTCCGCACATTGCTTCTATAGTCTGAGTGGGTGAGCTGTTCAATGCTGTATATTCACCGCACTTGCATACGGGGCAGTTGTCATTTTTAAGCATATCTATTTGTGTTGTTCTGGCTGTGATTTCGAAACAGTCTAATGTGATGAGTTTCTTAGAAAATCCTTTTCCTGATACGTATCTCATTAATTCTGAAACTTCGTAACTTGCGACTTGATGTATAATAGGTGGTAAGACACCATTGATAGCACAACTTTCGCCTGTTTGTGGTATGTTTTCTAAAATGCATTTTAAACATGGACCAGTGAAATCAATGGCATAAACAGTGCCTTTACTTCCGACTGCTGCACCATAAATCCATGGTATTTGGAGTTTATGACACACTTCATTTATTAAAAAACGCATATCGAATTGATCCATTCCATCTATTATAATGTCTGGTTTATTTTGAAGTATAATTTCTTCTATATTATTTGGTGTCAGTTCTTGATGAATAGCGTTTAAGTTAACGTGATGATTAATGTTTTTAATTTTGTCTTTTAAAGCGATGACTTTCGGAAGCATTTGTTCAGCGTCTGATTCATCATACAATGCTTGGCGATGTAGATTTGAGATTTCAACGATATCCATGTCTACAATCGTCAATTGGTGTGCGCCCATTCGTGCTAGTTGTTCTGCGACATGACTACCTAGAGCGCCAGCACCCATAATCATAATTTTAGTATTTTGTAATTGTGTTTGACCGTGCTCACCAAATTGCTGATATTTCGTTTGTCTTTCATAACGTTCCATTACAGGAAGCCTAACCCCTCGCTAGGACTAGACGCTTGAGCTGTGTATTTTACAGGTATTCTTCCAGCTTCATAGCTTAGTTTACCCGCTTCAATACCAAGTCTCATCGCTTTAGCCATTTTTACAGGATCATCAGCACTTGAAATAGCTGTATTTAAAAGTATCGCATCCGCGCCTAATTCCATCGCGAAGCATGCATCTTTTGGTGAGCCAATACCAGCATCAACAATAACTGGAACGTTCGCTTGTTCAATTATATATCTTAAATTAAGTGGATTATTTATACCTCTACCAGTACCAATTGGTGAAGCAAGTGGCATAATCGCATGAACACCTAATGCTTCTAAACGTTTCGCCAATACAACATCACATGAAATATATGGACATACAATGTAGCCTTTTTCTAATAGTATTTCACAAGCTTTATAAGTTTCAATTGGATCAGGTAATAACGTCTTATCGTCACCAATGACTTCTACTTTAATCAAGTTACAAAGTCCAGCATGATTTGCGATTTCAGCAATTCTAACTGCTTCTTCAGCTGTATGTGCGCCGGCAGTGTTAGGGAATGTAACAAAATTCTTTAAGTCTACATTAGCAAGTGGGTTAGGTAATGATTTATCATATAAATTCATTCTTCTCACTGCAAAAGTTAACACTTCTGTCCCTGAAGCTTCGATTGCTTCTGATTGTGTTTGTTCATCTTGGAATTTACCTGTACCTAATAATAATCTTGAGTTTAATTCATATGGTCCTATTTTTAACATTTTATCCGCCTCCAACAAATTCTAATAATTCTAATCGATCTGATTCTCTCACAACTGTTTCATTAAATTGTTCACTTTTAATAAGCGTGCCGTTAAATTCTACAATGATTCTCTCTTGATCAAGTTCGAGTGATTGCAGTAATTCTGAAACTGATAATGCATAATCAAAATTAAATTCATCACCATTCACAATACATTTCATATTTGAACGCTCCTTTTCACTTTAAAATCTTCTAACATCTTCGGTACTTTGTCATCTATAATCCATTCAGACATCAGTTTCCCGATAATAGGTGATAATAAAATACCATTTCGATAATGTCCCGTTACTAAAAATAAACCATCGTCAACTTCATCCATAATTGGCCATTCGTTTTCTGTATAAGGTCTAATGCCAGACCATTTTTTAATGATTTTACTTGTCTTTAATAACGGAATATAAGTCGAAGCTTGATTAAATAGCCATTCTTCACCAACGTCTGTAGTCCCAACTGAAAAGTCATCTGGATAACTCGTTGCACCAACTAAAAATCTATTTTTATCTTTAGGTACGATATAACAACCATTCGTCATAAATAAAGTTTGTTTCAAATCAAGCTGTTCATTTTCTAGTAACAACACTTCGCCTTTAACACCAGTGATTTCTGTTTCAATATGATAATCTTTCAACAATTCGTTACTCCAAGCACCACCAGCTATGATGACTTTTTTAGTAAAATAACGACCTTTAGAAGTGAGAACGTTATAACCATCATCTTGTTTATTTATACTTTGAACTTCCGTACTATAAAAGCGGTCAATACCCCTCGTCGTAATAGATTTGAGCAATGACTTAGTGTATTTTGAAGCATTGATTTGACCGTCATTTGGTATAAAAATAGCTTGATGCTGAAACTTAATCTTGTGAGTAGTCAATTCATTTAATGCATCTTCATTCAAATTTGTTACACATTTATCTTGAGCATGTAAAAAATCATACTGACTACTTAAATGATCAACATCAGCGTGACTTGCTGCCATTTTGATTAAACCATTTTCCTTATATTCAATATCGATATTAGTTTCATCATATAAATCTTTACTTAAAGTCTTAAAGCAATCACGAGATTTTAGTGCAAGTCGGTAAAGCGCAGTATCACGCACAAATTCATTTTGTGCACCTAACATGCCACCAGCTTTATATGAAGCGTGTAAACCAGGGACATCTCTATCTATAACAGCAATCGACATCGTTTCTTTATCAATAAGCGAACGCGCAATTGACATGCCCATGACGCCAGAACCAACAATTAAAACATCATACATACATATTCCACACCTTTCTTAAAGCTTCAATCTCCGACACACCATGATCTCTAAAAAATGAAATCGCACAAATACCTTTAAAACCTTTAGGAAGTACTTTTAAAGCATCACCATCAATACCACCAATAGCAAATACAGGTATATCAATCCCAACAGCACGTTCAATTTCTGAAAATGACCTCGGCTTACGACCGAGTTTAGAAGCGGACTCAAACACATGTCCAAAAAAGACAAAATCCAATCCATGAACTTTAGCATCCATAATACTTTCAACAGAATGCGTGGACATACTTACAGAAACATGAGGGTGTTGTGCCTTATAAATAAAAGCATTTTCATCATTTTCTTTAAAATGAATAAACTTCAAATCAAAATCCTCAACTAAAGAAGTATCCGTATGAACCATTAACTTATCTCGAGGAAAACCACGACTAAGCAAATAATTAATAGACAACCACAAGTCATCCCGACCCATAGGCGTTCTTAACAATAACAAATCAATATGGCTAGAAATCTCAATATAATGATCTAAATCAACCTTATCCAAAACCTTAAAAGGGGATATCGCTATAAACAAAAAAATCACTCCAAATAAAAAAGCGCTATTTTTCAATATAGAAAAATAGCGCAAAATTTAGCTTCTCAGATACGCCACTTTCCTACGCCAGTACAAGCTGGATCAGGTTCAAGGAATCCCAAAGTCATTACTTTAGTCTCAGCCCATTCTAGGGTACTTCCAGTGGTCACTTATTTAATTATTAATTTCATTGTACATTTAAAAATGAGAATATTCAAATTTAAGAGGAGTGAATGATTATATTCTTTTTATTATTTTTTCACCACTTTGCACGAGAACTTAAAATATGTTAAGTTAATATTTAGTTAGGCGCCTAACTAAATTGAAGGAGTGTTTCTTTTGGATGAATTTTATTTAATCGATAGTTCCTCGGTGGATAAACTAAAGGATTTAAAAGAAGAATATGGTAATTTGGATATTACTTCTGTACTTCTTTATTTAGAAATACAAAAAGCATATAAAAAAATGAAAGTGAATCATGATTTCTATTTACAAAAATTTGATTTATCAGAATCAAAATTCACGATAATGATGTTGTTGTCATATGAAAAAGATATGACAATGTCGCCATCTGATTTATCTGAAAAAATTGGTAGTAAAAAATCTACTATAACTGGAGTCTTAAAAGGATTGGAAAAAAGAAATCTGATTGTTAGAAAGGCATTACCAAATGATAAAAGAACGAATTATGTTCAGTTAACACCTGAGGGATTAGAAAAATTACAAGCATTTTTACCAAGTAACTATGAAGTCGTTTCGAGAATTTTTGATGTATTTAGCGAAGAAGAAAAAGAACAATTTTACGCTTTAACTAACAAGCTTAAAAATAATTTAGAAAAGGATGAATTTTTATGAATAAAATAGAACTACTAGAAACGTATTTAAGTCTATATATCGATCATCATGAGGTACTTGCAGATTTGAAAAGTGGAGAAAATAAATATATAGTGGTCGATGTAAGAAATGCCCCTAAAGAAGTGAAAAAAGATAAAATTAAAAATTCTATTGAAATACCTGCAAAAGATTTGAAGAATCAACTAAATAATTTAGATAAAAATAATACATATGTCGTTTATGATTGGACTGGTGGTACTATTCTAGGAAAGAAAGCACTACTAGATTTCTATGATAACGGATACGATGCATATGAATTAGCAGGTGCTTTAGAAGGTTGGAAAGGTATGAACTTACCTTTAGAAAATGTAGAATAACCTCAATGATCATGTGACAACAATGTTAGGTTTGTAGCTTGAAATTTATGATAACATTAACTTAAAGACCTTAGGAGGTATACAATGTTATTAAATATTTTAAGTTATGTTCTAGGAATAGGATTCGTGGTTTTTGGTATAAGTGCATTATATTTATTAGGCTATGAGTTATATAAAATATTTACTAAAAGCAATAAGAAATTAAGTGTTAAGCCATCTATTTATTCGGCTTCAATAGCTGTTTTCTTTGGATTAGTTTTAATTATTATGGCAAATACAATATCAAGTTAAAGGGGCTAAGTTTAGCTCCTTTTTTATTTGGTCTAAAATAAATTAAATAGTCATTACATAATATATAATTAAATGTTAACATAATTATATATAAAATTATTTGAAGAATTGAGGAATCATTGTGAAAATATCATGGGTGTTATGGTGGATACTTAGCATTATAGAAGTACTTTCGTTCTTAGTCTTTTCAGCTTTGTTATGGATGAGAGATGTAGATGCTACTGGTGCTGTACAAACAACAGAATTGAAATGGATTAATATTGGTATCTTGTTCTCAGCATATGTTTTACCTTTTGGAATACAAATTGTGTGGCTAATAATAAATGTCGTTTTAAATAGTAAGAAAAAGGCATAAAAAAACCACAACGAAAACATTACTTCTGTTTTCGTTGTGGTTTTTTATTTTCCTTCTATACTTCTACTTAATACTTGCGCCGATTAGTGAGAATCCGATTACTACTATTATATATGCGATTGACCATATGAGTGATGCTTTACCTGATAGTCGGCTAGTGGCATATAATATGATTCCGAATAGGTATGCATCTATAAGTGTAATGATATCGAAAGCGCCTAAGAATGCATTGTCTTGGTTAAATATTTGTAAGCTTGTTATAGAATATTCGGTTGGGTCTAGTCCGAATAGTGCTAAAATGGCTACGATAATTAAAGCGATTAATGATGATATTAATGTATAAAGTGTAGCTGCTGCGAATAGACTTGATGCTTTTACTTCTGATTTCATAATTTTAGAGATGACTAAAATGATCACAAATGAGATGGCTACGGTGAAGATTGGACCGATTGCGCCAAAGATATATGTAAAGATCGTCATGAATGCTTTCATGTTTTGAATTTCTGAGTCACTTAGTCCTTCATTTTTCATTTCAGCAGTGATGTCTGTTATGTGCATCGTAATCATAGTTGAGATGATACTAATTACGATAAGAACGATCATGTTTACTAACCATTTTGGTTGTTCTCTAAATTTGTTAAATGTGGGTGCTAATACAAGTTGTGAATCTTTCATTATAAATCTCCTTTATATGTTTTATAATTTAATACTAACATTAATAAAAGTCATTTAAAACAATAATTTATATCAATATAATTGTTAAATGCTATTAATACTATTTTTTATTTATTTTAACTATGTTATTATTCACTCTGTGTAATTATATAAAAGGATATAGGGAGTGTAGGAATTTGAAGAAGAAATTAGTATGGATAATTGGCATCGTCATTATCCTATTGTTAGTCTTAGCCGCTTTTATTGTTAAACAGACGAGTAGTCAAAAAGACGATAAAAACGACGGTTATGATACATATGAAGTGAAAAAAGAATCTGCATTAAGCATCTCCGGGAATGCTGCGCCAACTAAGATTAAAACTTATAACAATAATGATCAATTAGGTGAATTTGTCAGCACGGTTGTGGAAGATGGTCAAACTGTGAAACAAGGCGATGAGTTGATTAATTACAATATTAATGATCAAAAGCGTCAATCGTTAGCGGATAAAGTAGATGCAGCGCAAAAGAAAGTTGATCAAGACTATAAAGATATCAATCAACAGCCAAACAACAACGATTTACAAAAAACGTTATCTCAAGATTCAAATGCATTAAATGAAGCAAATAAACAATTATCTCAATATGATAAACAAGTGAGTGGTAGTGTTTATGCATCATTTGACGGCAAAATTGAAATGGAAAATAACAATGATGCAAGCAGTGGAGAACCGATATTAAAATTAGTTTCTAAAGAATCTCAAATTAAATCATCTGTTTCTGAATTTGATATTAACAAAATCAAAGTCGGCGATAAAGCGAATATTTCTGTAAATAGTACAGGTGAAAATGCAAAAGGTAAAATAACAAAAATTTCTGAACTGCCTACAAGCTTTAATGATGATTCAAAAGGAAGCGACATGACTCAAGCAGATCCAGAGAGTGAGCATACACAGGCATCTAACCCTGTTTCTAATAACCCAAGTGGTGGGAAAGACAACTCTAAATATTCAGTTATGATTGGGAAAATAGATACACCAATTCGCAGTGGATTTTCAACTGAAGTAGAAATTCCTTTAGATACGATTAAATTACCTAAAAGTGTCTTAACAAAAGACAATAACGTATTTGTCTTGAATAAAAACAAAAAAGTAGAAAAACGTGATATTAATATTGAACGTAAAAATGGTGAAGTATACCTTGAAAAAGGACTAAAATCTGGCGACAAACTGATCGTTTCACCTAAAAAGACATTAAATAACGGTGAAAAAGTTGAGGTATCTTCATGATTAATTTAGTCAATGTTAATCGACACTTTAAGAACGGCGATGAAACAAATCACATTTTAAAAGATATTAATATCTCAATTAATACTGGTGAGTTTATTGCGATTATGGGTCCATCTGGTTCAGGTAAAAGTACATTGATTAATATTTTAGGCTTTATAGATCGAGGCTATACGGGTAAATATTTATTTAATCAAGAAAATTATCAAGATGTTTCTGATAATAAACTCGCAGATGTAAGAAATAAAACAGTAGGGTTTGTCTTTCAAAACTTTAAACTGATTCAAAATAATACAATTTTAGAAAATGTCAGTATTCCATTACTTTATTCAGGAATGAGCACGAGAGAACGAAAGCAACGTGTAGAATCGATATTGAGAGAAGTAGGTATTGAAAATAAAAAACATTTAGTACCTAATAAATTATCAGGTGGACAACAACAACGTGTGGCAATAGCACGTTCAATCGTCAATCAACCAAAATTCATCATCGCAGACGAACCAACTGGGGCATTAGATTCACAAACATCAAAAGATATCATGGAATTATTTGTTCAATTAAATAAAGAACAAAATACAACAATGATTATCGTAACGCATGACCGTAAAGTTGCTGAACAAGCTGATCGTATCATTCACATCTTAGACGGACGCGTGCAACGAGAAGAGGTGGTTGGATGAATAACTTACCTAATATCATCTCAATATCACTCAGATCTATTATGAAAAATAAACGTCGAAATATATTTACAATGATCGGTATCATCATAGGTATCGCTGCTGTTATTACCATTATGTCACTTGGTAATGGTTTTAAGAAAACAGCATCTGAACAATTTGAAGATACAGGAGCAAGTAAAGGGCAAGCGATAATCAACTATATGCCAAATAACTTTGAAGGTTCAGGGGATAATCCTTTTGATAAAGAAGATATTGATCTTGTAAAACAAGTCGATGGTGTTAAAAACGCGAAAATTAAAGAAGATAAAGATCAAAGTTACACTGGTAAAATGACCAATGCTAAAAAACAAAAAGATGTAAACATCTTCAAAAAAGGTCAAGTTGATAACGTATCAAAAGGTAAAGGATTCACTAAAACAGACAATGAATTAAAAGAAAAAGTCGTTACAATCGATGAAAAGTTAGCTAAAGACGTCTATCATAACGACGCTATAGGTAAAACAATGTTTATCGAAGACCAAGGATTTAAAATTGTCGGTATTTCGAGCAACGCATTGTATGATTCATCAGTCAATATGCCAAGCAAAACGTTCAATCGATACATGGGCGACTTAAACCAAGACATGCCAAGCCTTGAAATTAAAGTCTCAGAAGATAGTAGTAAAAAAGAAATTGCTGATAAAGCAGCCAAGCAATTAAATAAAAGAGGTTCAGGAAACAGTGATGGTAGTTATCAATATACAGATATGGAAGATACAATGAAAAGTATCACTAAAGTATTTGATGCCATTACGTATTTCGTTGCCGCAGTAGCAGGTATTTCACTCTTTATTGCAGGTATTGGTGTGATGAATGTTATGTATATTTCAGTAGCAGAAAGAACAGAAGAAATTGCGATACGACGAGCATTTGGTGCTAAAGGACGAGATATAGAAATACAATTTCTTATCGAAAGTGTCGTCTTATGTCTTATCGGTGGTGTGATCGGACTAATAATAGGAATATTAGTATCCAAACTCGTAGCAGCCGTTACACCAGATATGGTACAAAGTGTCATCAGCCTAGGCTCTATACTACTAGCAGTCGGCGTTTCAACACTTATCGGTATCGTATTCGGTTGGATACCAGCACGCTCAGCATCTAAGAAAGAATTAATAGATATTATAAAATAACTTAAACAAAAACAATCCTGAAAATCATTACAATTTTCAGGATTGTTTTTTCATTACTAACCTATTTAAAAGTATGAGGATTAAAACCAAACTTCACATTCTTAACTGGCCAATATCTTAAAACAACTTTCCCAACAATTTGTTTATCATCGATTAAGAATTTTATATGTTATTTAAGCGTTTACAGTAAGATAGATTTTGCATATAATAAAGTTAAAATACACTAAAGGTGTGATATTATGCGATATGCTGTTTATAAAGAAAATAACAAAGAAATTAGAGTAGATGCTATGAATTTTTTTAGGCATCCTGATTTTCATGTAGTTAAACATAAACTCATATGTTATACAGAAGGTTGTAACTGTAAAGTTGCTTTTGTAAATTGCATACCTCCGAGAAGATCACATTTCAAAAAACATGTAAAAAGTGATCATATTGAAAGTTGTCAATATTTTAAAGAAAGTATAAACAACGAAAGAGTAATAGAAAAAATAGTAAAGGTACTTGGGAATTTTCCACCGAGTGAAATTAATAATAGATTAAAACATGGGTTTAAAAAATACTTGGAACCTGAAGATGACTCTTTAAATAATAGAAAAACACAGCAAAATAAGAAATTAGTTAGAAAAGGTGAACAAACTAAAAGTACTCGTATCGTACAACAAGGAATTATAAACTTTGAATTAGGACGTATTACCTTTGATAAAAAAGAGGTTAGATTACCATATGTAAGACATAAAGATATGAACATGATCAGTGAAAAAGATATAGGTAAGCCTCTATTTATATATGGATACTTAGAAAATATAAGGAAACTAGACAAAGAACTTTTTGAATTAGATCTTATTTTTGAAGGGAAAAAGTTAACTTTATTTCTACAAGAAGCATACTTTAAATCTATATTAATCCAAGGGGTAGAAGATTCATTAATCGGTTTGCAAAACTACATATCAAAAGGTCATGAAGTATTAGTAGGTTCACTAGGTATATTAGAAAAATCTAAGGATAAATTTTTGAGTAATATTACTGATTACAATTCTTTATATGTTCAAGATGTACAGAAAATTCACATGCCACACTTGCCAGTATTATCATTTATGGCTGCAGTTTCTAGGAGTAATCTTTAATGAAGAAGAATTTCTCTATTTAAGTGGCTTTATGAGTATATTAACAGGTATCTTGTTGTGGAAATACAGAGATCTCACCATCATTAATGATTGTAATAATTGAATTTTATAATATAAATGGAATTAAAAAGTGAATCACAAGATAATTAAATAAAAATTATAGTTAGATTAAAGTGAATAATTCACCTTTTTTAATGTAAACTTATTTCATATATTGTATAGTTAGAATATAAAATTCTTAAAAAAAGGGGTATTTTTATGATAGAAGATGAATTAGATAAAATAATTAAAATTGCTGCATCTGAAAATTACACTATGGACAGAGAAAATGCATTTAATATATTAATTTGTTCTTTATACTGTTATAAATCGTTAGAGTATAGAAAAAATTGGTATGACTTGATAAATGAAAATATTACTGATGGAAAAAGTGATGGTGGTATTGATTTTGTATATTTTGATGATGACAATTCAAAAGTAATTGTAGGACAAAATAAATACTCTAAAAATATAAAAGTAAATGATGTTTTTGCAGAAGTGTCAAAAATTAATAATACACTTATTGATTTTGAAAAAGAGCAAACTAATACATATAGCAAATATGTCAAAAAATCATTAAGAAATGCTATTGATAGATTATCTGATGAAGATGAGGGGAATATAGAAATTTTGTTTTCATCAACTAGTGATGTTAATGAGACGTCGGTTAAAAAGAAAGTAGAGAATATTAAAGACTCGAAATTTAATGAAGCATTTTATTTAAATGAAAGAGATATAGAGAAGTTAATTGAAGATCTTCAAGAAGATTTAAAACCAGCAGAGGAACATAAATTTGAAATTGATGAATCTAAAAATGCTTTGAAATATGAATCTGATGAGTATAAAGGAATCGTAGTAAATATAAGTGCAAATAGTCTAAAAGCGGCTTATGAAAAGTTTGAAAGTGATGGACTGTTTAATATGAATATAAGACGCTATATAAAATCTAAAACAGTCGATGATGCTATTAAGAATAGTATGAAAAAGAATTCAGAAGATTTTTGGTTTATGAATAATGGTATTACTATTGCTTGTCAAGATTTTCATTTGGATGGAGATAATGTTAAAGTATATGACTTTTCAATAGTAAATGGCGGACAAACTACTACACTTATTGCGAAAAATCTAGAATCAAATAAAAAAAATTTTTACGTAATGTGCAAAATAATTACACGAAACGATAGTGAATCAAAAAAAGAAAGATCATTTTTCAATAATATTGCAGAAGCAACTAATTCACAGAAAGCAATACAACCAAAAGATCTAAAAGCTAATGCACCTGAAATGGTGAAATTACAAAAAATTCTACAAGAAAAAGATATATTCTTAGAAATTAAAAGAGGGATTTCTGCTCCGAGAAAATATTCTAATAAAAAAATTAAAAATGAAGAATTCGCACAGTTGTTCTATTCATTTGTAAATCAAAGACCTGGGACAGCTAGATCAAATAAAAAAAGTTTGTTTTCAAATAACTCGCATTACAAAAATATATTCAAATTAAACTACGCTAATGATAAGAATAAAGTTGATTTTATTACAGATTTAATTGACTTACACCATAGAGTTACATATATTATTCAAAATATTAAAGATACTAACCATGATAATAATTATTTCGATAGTGAACATATGATTATTTTGAATAATGGTAGATATTCTTTAATTGCTATTATGGGACTGATTTATAGAATAGTTAACAATGATAGCGGAGGCAAAAGTACAGATAATTTAGTTGGGGATGATTTTATCTATGGTAGTTTTATATCAAATTATAAAGAAGACGATATAGATGCAAGGCTAAAAGAGTTTATTATTGAATATGTTCAATTGTTAAATGAATTATACATTCAAGAATACGATTCTGGAAATGTAACTAGTCCAAGTAATTTCTTTAAAACTGATAAAAAATATATAGATAAAATAGCTAATAAAGTTATAAATAACCAAAAAATTAAGAGAAAAAATGATGAGCTTATGGAAGTTTATGGTCCTTTATTTGTTAGACGTTAAAATAAAATATATTATAAGTGAATAGATGTTAATGGATGTTTGAGTTATCCATATAATAATAATAGGGCTGAGACATTATCGTTTCACTTTCTATAAAAACGAGAAAAATCATGATAAAAAATGATTTTTCTCGTTTTTTATCATGATATTAAATCTAAAGCCTATTTATTTGTTCTTTATAATATTTTATAACATAAGGCATATTATTATACTTTTTTATTTGATTTTCAAAGCCAATAGCTTTCTTTTTAAGTTCTTCTTCAAGGTAAATAAAATTATTCCAAGTTAAAAGCGAAGTTTTTAATTCTTGTAGCATGTTTCAAATGTTATAACATTATAATATTTATCATAATTTGTTTTTTTATTCTCGGAAGTTGTAACAAGTATTATATTATATTATTTTTAGCTATTAGCTTAACAGTATTTTGAGAAATCTTTTCATCTAATGTTACTAAATACATTTCACTAGCTTTAGTTCTAGACATTTCATCACCAACTTCATCAAACCTACTATCAATACTATTTTGCCTATTATCACCTAAAACTAAATATCTACCACTAGGAATCTCCATTTTCCCATTAGCATCCTTTAAATCCTTAGACTTAAAATCATCCGTTAAAAAGCGACCTAATTTATTCCCTTTATTCACCTTTAAATAAGGCTCATCAATTTTTTACCATTAACATAAAGTTGATCAGTCTTATATTCAACAGTATCCCCAGGCTTACCAATCAATCGCTTAATATAATCATGTTTACTATTTTCATGAAAAACAATGACATCCCCGCCATTCAAATGGTTCAAGCGCTTAGAAATCTTACTTACAATAACTTTATCGTCATTATTAAAAGTAGGATGAATGGATAAACCATTAACACTATATGAAGAAACGATAAACTTAGTCACTAAAAATACGACAGCAATCGCAACTACTATAGCTATAACCCATTCCGTTACTTCCTTTTTCAAATTCATCACCTATTTTTTAAAAGTTAAATACAAATACAATTGTATAATAAGATGAAATGATTTTAAATGAGGATTTATATATTTGTTGTTGAAATGGTGGGGGAAGCGGTGATTGGTTAAGGATAAAAATTATAATTTGTAAAAAGTTGTATTTTGCTAAAAGAAAAATTGAACAAATATTTAAAATGGTTTAAAATTGATAATAATAAACTAATTGCGCACTCTT
The DNA here is from genome assembly GCF_946151045.1 of Mammaliicoccus sp. Marseille-Q6498. Taxonomy (NCBI): domain Bacteria; kingdom Bacillati; phylum Bacillota; class Bacilli; order Caryophanales; family Staphylococcaceae; genus Mammaliicoccus; species Mammaliicoccus sp. Marseille-Q6498. The sequence continues at coordinate 1,921,552 of NZ_OX267714.1, forward strand.
AATAAATTTGAACATAAAATAAAGATGGAACATAAGAGGTTAGATATAAACTTGGTTTCATTAATATTACTATGAAGAGTGAAAAATATATATTTAAAGTTTGAAAATAAAATTGCTAGAATTGTTTTGATATATATAGAAGAAAGAAAAAATTCAAAAATATAAAATGTGAAAAGTAATTAATAAAAATATGCAGATGAGAGGTATTTTCATGAATTTTAATGATATAAAATATTCGCAGATTAAATCCTTTATTGAAAGTCAATATAACACTCATGAAGACTGGAAAATAATTAAAGATCTTAGTTTCTTTTCGTTTGGATCTTATGAAGAGAGAATTGAAATAATTAAAAATATTCATAATGATATACAAGAAGAAATCACACCAGAATTTTGGAATGAATTAGTCGATTTTGAAATGAATAAAGGTAAAGAAAAAAATGTAATAAAATTAGGAAGATTTATAAAAAATGATGTTAAGATTCCAAATGATAAATACTCATCATGGCAATTGTATAAAACTAAGTTATTGAATCAAAACTGGTCTGTGAAATCTGTAGATAGTATTAAGAGGTCAACATTTGAAATATTACAATTTTTATCAATGTCTACAGAAAATAGTGATCCAATAAAAGGATTAGTAATAGGGAATGTACAATCTGGAAAAACCGCAAATATGGCTGGACTAATGGCAATGGCTGCAGATAATGGGTTTAACTATTTTATTGTCTTATCAGGTGTTATTGAAAATTTAAGACAACAAACTTCAAATAGATTGTATAACGATATGAACACTACAGGGACTGGAAATTTACATTGGAATCAAGTTGATAATCCTTCTATTAGATCTATAAGACCTGAACATCAAATTAGTAACTTTAATCTTGGCCCAAGTGATAAAGATAGATATTTTTCAGTTTGTTTAAAGAATAAAGGAAGACTAGAACAACTTATAAAATGGTTGTTTCAGGATAAGAATAAAGCGAAACAACTTAAGATATTAGTAATAGACGATGAGGCTGATCAAGCTAGTGTTAATACCAAGTCATTAGAAAGTGAAGAGCTAACTACGATAAATAATTTAATTAGAAAATTGGTGAATACTAAAAAAGTTAAAGGAATGAATTACGTTTCTTATACAGCTACTCCATACGCAAATGTTTTAAATGAAACTGATAATGAATCATTATATCCAAAAGATTTTATTATTTTATTAGATCAGTCTGAAGATTATATAGGTCCAAAACAATTATTTGGATCTGAAGAACCAGAAAGAAGTCCTAATATTGATATTGTAAAAGATATTTTAGATAGAGACAAAGAGATTATAAAAGCTATTCAGGAAGGGAAAAGTAGTGAACCTTTACCTATAAGTTTTAAAAAATCTATACAATGGTTCTTATTAAGTGTGGCTTCTATGAGAGCTTTAGATTATGAAAAACCTATATCAATGTTAATACACACAAGTTTTAGAATTTCTCATCATGAAATGATTGCTAGGCGTGTAAATGAATATCTATATGAAATAAGGGAGAAATTCGAAGAGATATTACCTACTTTTAAAGACTTATATTTTGATGAAAAAAAAGAGTTTCAACGATCTCACTTTTTAAAAGGAATGGAAAACTATTCTACTCCAAACGAAGTACCAAATTATCCAGAATGGGAAATCGTAAGAAAGTATTTGTTTGAATTGTTTAATTTACCAGATAAAAATTTTGTCAGTCATATTCAAACTGGAGAAAGTGGAGAACCTAAGTTTCATGAAGGAATTCATCTAGTTATTGATAATAGTAAAACTAAAGCTGAAGACCAAATCGTTAGATTAGTTTATCCTAGTAAAAAACAACTTCCTAAAGTTGCGCCAGCATTTATAATAGTCGGAGGTAATACTCTATCCAGAGGATTAACACTAGAAGGTTTAACTACCTCATTCTTTTTAAGAACGACTAATCAGGCAGACACCCTCATGCAAATGGGAAGATGGTTTGGTTATAGAAAAGGATATGAAATATTTCCACGAGTATGGTTAGATAAAATGGCATTAGAAAGATATCAATTTTTATCACAGATGAATGAAGAATTAAGAGAAGAAATTAATGTTTATGCTGATAATGGATTAACACCGCTAGAATATGCACCAAGAATAAAAAATTCACCAAATTATAATTTAATTAGAATTACATCTAATAATAAAATGCAGTCAGCTAAACCTGCTAAATATAATTTTGCAGGATTTAATACTCAAACAATTTATTTTGAAAACGATGAAGAAAAGTTAACTAGAAATTTAGAAACAACCCAAGTATTCTTGAATAATCTTGATACACCGGAAATCAACAAAAATAAAATGATATGGAGAAATGTAGAGACTAATCATGTTAAACACTTTCTGGAAGAATATATCGTATGTGATTCTGATATTAAGATGTCAAGTTTGCCAGCTTTAATAGAGTGGGTTGAAAAAAATTCTGAAAACTTATCCAATTGGAATATTGTATTTTCAAGTATTGAAGACATTAATAACACTGAAAATTTAGAGAATGACTGGAATATTCATGGATTTAGTCCAAAAGTAGTGAGACGTACAAAGTTGAAAAATAGAAGTACTGACGAAATAGCAAACATCGGTGTACTAAGGACTCCTAGTGATTTATTAGCAGATATTAAAGATAAACTAAAACCTGGAGAAAAAGGGGCAAACGAACCAAGTGTCATTCAAAAAATAAGAGAGAAATATAACTATGGTAATGTCCCTCAATTGATAATCTATAGAATTAATAAAGGTTCTGAAAGTATAGAAGAATTTGAAAGAAATAACCCACATCTCCCAAATAGAAATCCGTTGAATTTTCCTAAAGAACCAATAGGAATAAATATTTTAATACCTGGTACGTCAAATTCTAAAAATTTAGAAACATATATATCTGCACAGATTCAAAACAGGAATCATATGGTAGATGAGGATGAATACAAGGAGGAAGAATAACTATGAAGTTGAAAATTGCCCCAAATGATGTTCAAAGTATGTCTCAAGACGGTGATGCAATTTTAAGGTCACTGCAAAACAATAATTTACCTATAGTTGATTTAATTGTTAGAGAATCTTTACAAAACAGTCTGGATGCTACTCTAGAAGGTGCTAAAAAAACAGTTGTAGATTTTAAAAGTGACACTTTTAAATCGGAACAATTAGCTGAGTATTTTGAAGGTATTACTGAAAAGTTAAATGAAAATTATCCAGGAGAACAAAATTTTTTATCTATTAGTGATAAAAATACTAATGGATTAACTGGAGATTATAAAAGTGAATCTGCAGATATACTAGATAAAAGTAACTTTCATAAGTTGGTTTTTGGTATAGGTAAGAACCAAAATAAAGAAGGAGCAGGAGGTAGTTGGGGATTAGGTAAAACTAGTTACTTTCGTATAGGAATAGGTGTTGTAATCTACTATACTAGAATATCTACTGAAATTGGATATGAAGAAAGACTAGTTGCTTCTCTTATTGAAAGTCCAAAACAAGGTGAACGGTTATTAGAAAAAAGTGAGCGAGGAATAGCATGGTGGGGAGGCTTTGATGAGACAGAAACGAAAATACACCCAATAACTAATACTGATAAAATTAGTGAAATTTTAAATGTTTTTGATCTTAGTAATTATGAAGGCAGTGAAACAGGTACCACTATTATTATTCCTTATTTAAAACCATTTGGAGTTGAAGAAAGAGATTCTGATGTAGAAATGTTTCCATGGGAAAATAATATAGAAGATGCAATTAACCAAGCAGTACAGAGATGGTATGCTCCAAGAATTTGGAATGAAAACTATTCAGAAAAGTTATCTAATTCTATGCTTGTCTGTCGTGTTAACAATAAAGGTATCGTTCCAGACATAAATATGGAACCTACATTCGAAATATTTAGAGACTTATATACTTCAGCCTTAATAAATAAAGCACAAAGAGAAAATATAATAGTAAAACCTATTCATTTACCTAGGAATTCCGTGGAGAATAAAATTGATCCAATTGGTCATATTGCTTTTTGTGAAGTTAACAAAGAAGATTTGAAGATGGGACCTCCTGAAAATAAAGCATCTGGATTAGCCTATATAGGGGTTAAAAATTTGGATAAAATTAAGGATAACACATCTAAAGTGATTGCTTATTCAAGGAAACCAGGAATGATTGTTGAATATAGTGTAGATGGTGAATGGACACCTAATGGAATTATTCAAAAAGAAGACTGTATGATTTTTGGATTCTTTGTTCCAAATTCAGAAGCAATTTTAATACAAAAATACAGAGAATTAGGATATAAAAATGTAGAAAATTATTTGAGAGCTACTGAAAATGCTGATCATGCTAAGTGGGAAGATGCAGATGGTATAGGAATTATTCAAAGAATGAAGTCTTATTCTTCAAAAGCAATATTAAATGAATTTCAAGATGAAAATGATAGTGAGAAAACTAGCGCTACTTCAGGATTGTCTAGGAAGTATGGCGCCATATTTATGCCTCCAAAGAATTTTGGGAAAACTTCTTCAATTAAGAAGAATCCAAAAGTACAAGGTGAAAACACAGTGAATAAAAACAGAAAAGCAGATATAACTATTAATAATTCTATACCTATAGATAGTAATAATGTTGAAGTCTACTTTACTGCATTTATCAAAAGTCATACTAAAAGTACTGTTTTTCTACAAGTTCTGACACAAGAACAAAAAATGAATAATGAATCTTGGATAAAATCTATGGGAGAAAATATTGAATTTCCTTTCAAAATCCAAAGAGTGTTAATCAAAAATATAGATGATAAATTTATCAATGATGATATTCAAAATTGTAATATAGAAGATGTATCTTTCAATATGAACAATTCTAACGAGTTTGATGTGTATACAAAATGTGATAAATCTATAGAAATCAAAGGGTCTTTATTTATTAACGTTAAATCTAATCAGTACATACCAAATATAGCAATAAAATCAATTAAAGACGAAAATGTAGGTGATTAAAGATGGCACAATCGATGAATCAAATTTCATTATATAAAAAGATGGATGAAGAGCTATCAAAGAAAGTAGATTTAAAGATACAACCTCCAAAGTTATATTATATAGATGATTCTGTGAATAAAGAAATTGTAGTTAATGAAGATTTTGATGATATTTTAACTATAAATTCATATGATTCTATGTGGTCTCCTAATGAAAATAACTTAAACGTGAAACAACTATTTATATTTAATTCACCTAGTGCATTGTACGGTGATAAAGGTGTAACTATGGAAGGAAATGAAATAGGCTTAGGGGCACATATACATTCAAGAAATTCGAATTTCCAAAAAACATTACATATTTCTACTATTCCAAATATCCAAGATACTAAGTATATAGAATTTTCTCATGTATTTAATATGGGGACGCTAAGAGGAAATATAGTTATAGATTTCTTTTTATATCTCCATAAAATAGAAAGTTATAATAATATACAAGCTGATAAAGTTGGAATGGTACTTAGTGAAGGGAATATTCATAGTTTAGAAGTTATTGTAGATGGGGAAGGTTCTGTATTTCCAATAAGTGAATTTGAAGATAAAAACGGACCACTATGGAAATTAGATAAAAACTGGATAGAACCAAATATAGATATGTTTGATATTTCTAACGTGAATTTAAGCTTAAATACTTCGCATGCTTTATTCGAACAAGTTAAATCAGGTAAAACAAGAGCAAGTAAAGCCATCATGAGTGAAATAATGTTGAACGCTATGAGCATGATTATTCAAGAAGTGTTAATTGTCGAGAATTACTCATTGGATGGTGAAGATGAAATACTTCAAGGAAGTATATTACAAGCTGTTCAATATTGGGTAAATGCATTTGAAATAGATACAACATCACTGTTTTCAATTTCAAATTCAATTAGAAACTATTGGGATAAGAAAATGCTAGAAGGGGAGAAATCTGATGATTAATTGGGAGAGTATTCGTTATGATGTTGGTAGAGCACAAATGGATTTTGAAAAGCTAGAAGTAAAAGCTACATCTTTAGAACCAATCAATTATAGAGAAGATATGAAAGAGCTGCGAGAAAAACTGCTATTAATTAGAGACGATATATTTGAGAAGTTTGAATATGATAATGCTAATAAATTAGACTACAAATTTGATCTAGTTTTTGGTTTGAAATTATATCAATTATTAAATGAAGAAATAGGATTTACAAATAGAGTAGCTACGAATGATGAAATATGGAGATATTTATCGATTTGTGTCATACCAGATATTGTACACTCTCGTTGGGAATTAAATGCAGAACGATTTTATAAAACACCGAGAAGAATATGGTTGAAAACAATGTGGTGGTATATTCACTTGTCATGGAGTGGGAATGAAGAAGATACATTTAACATATTAAAGAATAATACTACTGATACTGTTGTACAATTAGTTGAAAGGCCTGGTATAGGTTATCATACAGAAATGTATAGAGAAATAATGTTACAATATTCAAAAGTAAATGATACTTCTAGAGAGGTATTTAGAAGATTACTAAAACTTAATACAGCTACGATACTTACGACTTCACCTGAACTAGTTGAAGGTGGTATAAAACAATATGTTAAAGATCTATATAATTCGGTGGAGTGATTTTATTGTCAGTTTATAATAGTAATTTGTTTGAAAATGTTATTATAAAAAATGTTGAATTTGAAAATTTAAAAATAATAACTGGTTATGCTTCAGCAACATTTTTAAAAAAAGTTATAGAAGAATTGCCTCAATTGAATATTGAAATATATATAGGAATGTCTCAACAAGGAATTTCTACTGAAAATCACAGTGAATTTTGTGATATAATGAGCAATTGTAAAAATATAAATATCTACTATCAATATATAGGTATAAATAATCATATGAAACTTTTTGAGTTTAAAAATAATTCTGGAAGTAAAGTCTTTATTGGATCCGCTAATTTTACTGAAAATGGATTTATTAAGAATCAAGAAATATTGGGAGAAGTTAATTTAGATCCTACTTCTATGTTTTTAAGGCAAAAAGAGCTGTCAATTATGTGCACTCATCCCGATGTAGATACCCTTATTGATTTTTATATTGAAGAAAATGAAGAACAAGAAGTAGATCAGATTATTAAAGGAAAGAACATAATTGAAGGAGAAAATGAAAATAATATTTATAAAAAATCAAAAAAATCTAGTTATATACCGACTTTCAAAAAATTAAGAAATAATCCAAATACACACTATTTTAATAAATTTGATATTGAAGTTGTATTGGATGAAAAAGCAAATCCTACGTGGTCAGAAAAAGGTATAAATGCTTGGGTCAATAATAAATCTCCACATATTCAATCAACTTTAAGAGTTGTGTTCGAGAAATATTTTCCCACTGATGAAATTTTTGAGGTATACACGGATGATGGTTTCAAATTTAAATGTAGAATAAGTGGGAAATTTAATAGTGAATTACAATTTATTAATGAAAATATTTATGAGTATATAAAAAATAGAATTAATTTGAATCAGAATAGACCTATTAGTAGAAATGATTTAACAGAATATGGCAAAACTAAATTTCATTTTATCAAAGTAGAAAAAAATATATACTTGTTAGACTTTGCAAGTGAGAAATAGGAATTAAAAGCTTTTTATATGGAAAGATGGGAAAATAATGTTAAAAATCATTGAAGCGTTTAGTGGTATTGGGAGCCAAGTACAAGCGCTAAAAAATTTAAATATTGATCATAAAGTTGAAGCTATTATGGAATGGGAAATTGGCGCAATGTATGCATATGATATCATGCATAATGGTCAACAAGATATTTCTAAGTATAGACATCATACAAGAGAATCATTAATTAAATACTTATCAAAATATACACTTTCTAGTGATGGAAAAGTACCATTAACCATTAGATCATTGAATGCTATGAATGTATCACAATTAAAAGCAATATTATGTTCAATAGAAAGAAATAATAATTTAGTTGATATAACTACTGCAAAAGCAGAGCAACTTCCAGATGCTGATTTATTAACATATTCTTTCCCCTGTCAAGATTTGTCTAAAAGTGGTTATTGGCATAAAAATACTGGTGGTATTGATCGTGACGCTAATAATAGATCTACTTTATTATGGCAAGTTGAGAGATTGCTTATAGAATATAAAAATATAGGAAAACAACTACCATCATTTCTTCTTATGGAAAATGTTAATAATATATTAGGGAGTCAACACATAAAGAATTTTACAGAATGGAAAAACTTTCTTGAAGATTTAGGTTATGTTAATCAAGTTTATACACTTGATGCCAGAAATTTTGGAGTACCTCAATCTAGAGTTCGTACATATATGATTAGCGTATTGGCTAAAGATACTAAGAAAAAACAAGATGTAGAAAATTATTTTAATAATTATAACTTAGAAAATATTAAATTAGATAAAAACAATATAACATCATTGAAAAACTATTTAAAATTAGACTATACAATTGAGAAATATAGACAAGAAGCTATAGATAGTACCCCGATTTTTACAGTTTCAAGGGAAAAAATATATAATAATAACGTAGTCTTAGCCAAAGACAGTGAACCCATTAAAAATATTTGGGCTAGAACTGTTACTACTAAACAAGATAGACATCCAAACTCAGGAATAATTGTTTATGAGAAAGACCCATTAACACCATTTAATAAAAAATATCGTAATTTAACACCTAGAGAATGTTTTTTACTTATGGGATTTAAAGAGAGTCAATTTGATTTACTATTAGAAAATAATATAGAGATAGCTAAAGATAGAAAAATATTACCATCATCAAAATTAATTAAGTTGGCTGGTAACAGCATAGTAGTTCCTGTATTAGAAAAAATATTTGAGCAAATTACAGAAATAAATGATGAAATAATAAAAAAAGAACAGGTGACCTTAGCTTAAAATAAGATCATCTGTTCGTCTAGATTGTCGACAAAGTCTTAGACTTTGTCGACAATCTTTTATGCGTACACTTTCCGAGTGCATGTTTTCGGTATATAGTCTTCGAATCATACATTTCCCTCAAGAGTCAGTGCTGAAAAATACCAAATATTAACTAAACACTTTATAATATATTATAAGTAAATAGAGATTAATGTATGTTTGAGTTATACATATGAAACTTATTAAGCTTAGTAGTGAAGAAATCTATGACAGTAGATAATCTTCGCTTTTTTTAATTTTCTCATTTTTGCCGTTGGCCAGATATTCAAGAATATGAAATAGAAATAGAGAGAAGTAGTCCGGACAACCTTTTGATCATTGAATCCGAATTTTAACTAGATGACTTCACTCTCCTTTATTAATTCTATTTTAGGGTGTTTGACACAATTTGAGATCATGTATAGGAAAATGAAATGGATCTCAATGTTAATTGTTTTATCATGTTATTAGATTATATCAAGCGATATACGGGAGCATATTTATTATTTGAACCTCCTATATTTTTAAATGGTTGTGATAAAATTTATTATAATATTTTATTACCAACTCATTAACGTATTTAAAAAATACAAAACAGTTCAAACCAGTATTTACTCTCAAAAAACAATCTGATATAATTTAATGATTGAAAAAAGAAACTTTAATCAATCAGTATTTAGATTTGGAGGAGATATTCTATGTCTCGAGGAGGAGCAAGACCAGGATCAGGGAGAAATGCAATAAAGGGAAAAGAATTGAAAATTAAAATTCCAGATGAAATTTTTGAACAATTAGAAATTAATTTCACAGGGAAATCTGTACAAGAGAGAATTCGTGAATGCTTAGAATATGGAATAAAAGTTAAGCTTAGTGACAATTCGAATATTATTAGTAAAAAGTATAATGTAGTAGATTTATTTTCTGGTGCGGGTGGTCTATCAAGAGGTTTCATGGATGCGGGCTTTAATGTAGTGCTAGGTATTGATAATGACGATGCATCATTAAAAACTTTTAGAGAAAATCACGGACATGCAGATTCAATGAAATTAGATTTATATGATCACAATAATATAACTAAAATAGAAGACTATTTAGTTAATAAAAATATTGAATTAGATGTATTAGTAGGTGGACCTCCTTGCCAAGGATTTTCTCTTGCAGGAAAAAGAGAAGAATTTGATCAAAGAAATATACTGTATGTATCAATGGTAAAAACTGCAAAATTGCTTAAACCAAAAGTAGTTGTTTTGGAAAATGTACCTGGAATGTTAACTCTTTATAATGGTGCAGGAGCAAAAAGAGTAAAAGAAGATTTTGAAAAGATTGGTTATAAAGTTGAAAAACCAAGAATATTATATGCACCTGAATTTGGAGTTCCACAAATTAGAAAACGAGTTTTCTTTGTAATGACTTTAAAAAATAGTATTAAAGGTGACTTTAGTTATCCAGAATCTGAATTAAATGAGTCTGAGTATATTACTACAAAAGATGCAATAGATGATTTACCATCATTGGTAAATTGTGTAGATTATAGTTTGAATCAAAAATGGGAATATTTAAGTAAACCAAACTCCATTTACCAAGAAGTAATGAGAAAAAATTCCATAGAAATTTATAATCATATCCCTACAAATCATACACAACAAACAATAGATTTAATAAAGTTAGTACCTGAAGGTAAAAATTATAAATCTTTACCTCAAGAAATATTGGATACTAGAATTTTTAAATATAATGAAGCATTGACTAGATATCACAGCAACAAGCCTTCTAGAACAATTGATACTGGTCATAGAACTCATTTTCATTATAAGTGGAATAGAATTCCAACAGTAAGGGAAAATGCAAGATTACAATCATTTCCAGACGATTTTATTTTTTATGGAAATAAGCAAGACCAATATAGACAGGTTGGAAATGCAGTTCCACCTTTATTAGGAAAAGCAGTAGCAACAAAGGTAAAGGAGTTACTAGATAGTGAAAAAATTTAATGTTATAGATTTGTTTTCTGGAGCAGGTGGCATGCTAGAAGGGTTTATGCAAAGCGAAAGATATTTACCTTTAGCATCAGTTGAGTGGGAAAAGGCTCCCATAGAAACACTTAGAAATAGATTGAAAGAAAAATGGAATATTGAAGATGCTGAAGAATCTTCAATTTGGTTTGATATGCAACGAACAAGTGAACTGTTTGAAGGATTTAATGATCCTAAGTTCGGCATTTCTAAAGGGTTAGATTATTTTGCTTTAAATAAAACTGATGTAATAATTGGTGGGCCACCTTGTCAGGCTTATTCGCAGGCAGGGAGAACAAAAGATGAAAATAAAATGAACTTTGATTATAGAAATTATTTATTTGAGTATTATTTAGATGTAATAGAACGTTATCAACCAGAAATATTTGTTTTTGAAAATGTACCTGGTATGTTGTCTGCTATGCCTGATGGGACTCCAATAGTTGATTTGATAAGAGAAGATGTCCAAAGTATTGGGTATGAAATAGTGGAAAACGTTAAATTACACGCACTGATTAATATTAATGAATATGGTGTTCCGCAAAATAGAAGAAGAGTAATTTTGGTTGGAATTAAAAAAGGAAATGATACTAAAGAAGATATACAAAAAAAATTGATATATTTTTATGAAACTATTTTACCAAAATATAAAGCAGAAAATAAAATTAGTGTTCATGAAGCAATTGGTGATTTAGAACCGATATATCCACTTAATGAAATAGAAGTTGTAAAAGGTGTTGGAAAGTTATCTCATACATTACCTAAAAACACAGAAATAGGTTGGGGACATATTGCAAGATTCCAAAATGAAAGAGATATAAAAATATTTGGTTTATTGGCTGAAGATATAGAATCTGGAAAAAATGAATTACAACATGCGGACAAATTAAATGAAATCTATAATAATGCTACAGGTGGGAAATCCAAAGTGCATAAGTATCATGTATTAAGAAAAAATTTACCTAGTACAACTATTACTGCACATTTATATAAAGATGGGTTGAGATTTATACATTATGATCCACTTCAAAAAAGAACAATAACTGTAAGAGAGGCTGCAAGATTGCAATCATTTCCTGATGATTTTGAGTTTCTTTCGACTAGAGGAAATCAATATAAAATGATAGGTAATGCTGTTCCTCCAGAATTTGCAAGAAGGCTAGCATTAGCTATATCTGATTTTATGGAAATTATTGAATTTGAAAAATTTAAATCTAGTATATCATCATTAAAATAATTTAATTAATAATATTAAAAAGGTAAAGAAATTAAATTTCTTTATCTTTTTTTGTTATAATAATAGTATACATTACTTAGAGGTGAAAATAATGGGGTTAATTAGTCCGAAAAAAGAAAAAAATTATATATATTTTGATAAAATTCCAAGGAAACAAATTTTGCAAAAATTTTGGTCTTTAGTATTAGCTTCTGGATGGGCAGAATCAGCTGAAAATTTTGAAGAGAAAAGGGAAATAATTCAAAATAAATTGAAAGATTTTTTTGATATTGCACAAGAAAATGGCGCTTCAACATATGGGAATGACGTGAAAACTCAATTTCAAAAACAATACACAATGGGTTTTGATACGGGAATATGGGTGAATTCTGAGCTAGATTTATCAGAAAGTGCTAGGCAAGTTTTTGATGGGTACATAACACCAAGAGAATATATTACCAGATTCGTATGTAATTTATTTGAATATGTTAAAGATGTAGGGTATGTCCATCCCTTGTATGAAACATGCAAATATGCAATTGATAATAATAAAATGGATCTCGAAAAAGCAGATTTCTTTAATATATTACCTTTAACTAGTGATGATGAAAGTGCTACAAAAGAATATCCACAGCATATAAATATGTTTATAAATTATTTGAAAGCTACTAATTTATTCGAAGAAGGTAAAAATTTAATTAAATTTAGGGATGAGTTTCCACCGAAGATAGTTATCCAGTTTTGTAATATAGATTATAAAAATGAAGATAAACAAGAAACTATGTCATTCTTTAAATCTTATTTCAACTACTCTAAATACATATCACAGCAACTGCCAAAGAAATATTATGAAATATTAAATGATACTATCACTATGAATGAACCAGTCGCTCAAAAGCTAGAAATTAAAGATAACAGTAGAGTATTGGGTGGAAAAAATAAAATCTATTATGGTGCACCTGGTACTGGGAAATCTTATAAAGTTGACAAGGAATATACTGGTTATAAAAGGGTCACTTTTCATCCTGAATACACTTATTATGACTTCATAGGCGGTTTAAGGCCTGTTCAAGATGAAGTATCAGGGAATATAAAGTATGAATTTGTTCCTGGGCCATTTACAGATGTTTTAATTGATGCAATTTTCGATGAGGAAAATTTTCATGGAATTATAATAGAAGAACTAAATCGGGCTAATACAGCGGCAGTTTTTGGTGATATCTTTCAATTATTAGATAGAGATGATGATGGAAACAGTAAATATTCTATTACAAACAAGGAAATTACAGATTATATTAAAAAAATAAAAAATGTAAATATTGAAGAAATCATTATACCATCTAATCTGAGCATTATTGCGACTATGAATAGTGCTGACCAAGGAGTTAATGTCTTAGATAGTGCATTTAAACGAAGATGGCAATTTGAATATACTCAAATCAACTTTAATGAGCCTGACCTTGATAAAGTGATATTAGCTGGTTTCGATATACCATGGAATGATTTTGGTAAAATATTGAACAATCATTTGTCTAGAAATGGTATAGATGAGGATAAACTAATTGGACAAAGGTTTATAACTAAAAAAGAAATTGAAGACAAAGAATTAGTAGCTTCAAAGTTATTGATTTACTTATGGGATGATGTATTTAGATATAATAGAAAACTAATATTTAAAGAACATAGTGTCTTTTCAAGACTAGTAGATGAATACTATGAAAATGGTATTGATTGTTTTGTATCGTCACTTTCTGAAGAATTGTCAAAATACCTAAATTCTAATTCTGAGAATAAAGAGCAAATACTTGATAATAAAGAAGAATATTCTACTATAGATGAGGACCTTAACGATGATTAGTTTTATGTCGTTTATTGAAGGGCAAAGGTATTCAAAAGAAAATATACCATCTAAATTTATACAGGAAAATTATTTTCAACTAAATAAAGATGGTACAGTTACTTCGAAAGTGTGCGGTATCTCAATTTTAGATAAACAAACATATTTATTTTTACCAAAAGGATTTAATAACAATCTGAATAGTGATTATAAATTAAATATTGGCAAAAAAATTTTTAAATCATTAGTGAAATACAAAGAATCAATAAGATTATCAGACCTTGAAGCGCAATGGTTAGGGAATCAAAATAAAGACGTTGATTTATTAGATACAATTGAATGGTTGTTAGAAGATTACTTCAGAAATGGTTTTTATAGAGAAGTTTATAAAAAACAAGAAATGAATGGAAGAGGTAAAATAGATTGGGCTCGTACAATTAAATTAACATTACCAGTTGTTGTTAAATCTAAAATGGTTTTTTTGGATCTTATAACTAATAAAAACCAAATTAATACTAATACAGTTATTTCAGCGATTCATACAAATATAATCTCTGAATGTAGTAGAGAATTTGGGTGGTTATATGACAAAAAAATTGATATAAACAAAGTTGAATTACCGATCTCAATTGAACAACAAATAATAATATTAAAAATCAAACTCAGAGAAGTTTTTTCAGGATATGAAGTAAACTTATTACAAAATATGATTAAATATCTCGAAGCAAGTAGTAACGATGAGACAGACATAAATTTATTAACACCATATTACTATTATGTTTGGGAAGAAATGTTGAAAAATACATTAGAACATAATGCGAAATTACAAAAATTTGTACCCAAACCATATTGGAAGATAGATGATAAAATTCAATATAGTAAACAAATTCCTGATGTTCTTATAGAAAGAAATGATAGCTTAATAATTCTTGATGCAAAGTATTACTCAATAACTACAAGCGACGTCAATAAGTATCCAGGTTGGGAAAGTATAGTCAAACAAATGTATTATAATATTTCTCTTAATCATTTATATGAGAACATACAAAATATCTTTATTATGCCAGAAGTATTATCACTAAGTAATAAAAATAAATATATTGGTAAGGCAGCAGTCCAAGGTAAAGAAGATAAATTTGGTTATGTTTATGCTTTCTCAATAGATTTAGAACTTGTTTTACAATCATATTTGAAAGACAGAACACTCAATTATGTACTAGAGGATATAATAAACAATCTAAAAAACATAGAAAATAAGTAAATTTAACAAGACTTTGAGTTATATAAGGTCTTGTTTTTTTTATTGTTTATCTATAATCATTTCCTTTTCCTGACTATTTTTAATTTATATTAATCTCATTTTCATAAACATAACTAATTACAATATAAATTAATTTCAATTTAATTGAATCTTTTTATATTATGCACATCTTTCTAATCCGAAAAAGTCTAATGGAATTTAATAAGTGATTTGAAAATATTCAACTTTTTGTCATATCGAGTTATATAAAACCGTATTGGTGTAAATTAGTATAAACTTTTTATAAAAAAGTATTGACAACTTTCGAAGAGGTTATATAATAAATGTGTAACCTATAATTCACTCGAAAAACACCTAAGAGAAAGCAACGAGAGTAGGCAGAGTAGAGGTATCAGTATAGGGAGTTAAACGAGGGATGACATCTAAGAATCAACATCTCGAAGTAATATCGAAGGGGAAAGGGAAAAGACAGAAGACCTATGTTGCGACACTGTAACAATTTATCTAAGAAGCAGCACTTCAGAAATGACATCTAAGAAATTGCATCTAAGTGGTAGAAACTAGATAAATAACATCTAGGTGCAACATCTGAGAAGTACAATGAAGTGGAAGTAACAGAAAAAAATCATTTGGGAAAACAGCATAGAGAGATCATCTAAGAATCAACATCTAGAGACAATATCTAGAACATTCATCTTAGAATTACAACTAAGAAAAAATCAGCGAAAGGGGGGAACTTTATGGCTAAAATTGTGAATGTTGAACTCATGGATATTGAAGCTTTTATCACAGGTGATAAGTGTGGTAGATCAAAGTCGTTGGACATATCTGTTCCTAGTGATTTGGAGTTAATTGATCTTTCAAAGGATCTTCATCAAGTATTTGATAAGTCTTTAAACAAAGCTTCAGAATTTATGAATTCCATTTTTATAAATGCATTTGTAAAGAATGAGAAGAAAGATAATCATATCTTTACAGTTCTGAAGTGCTGTAATGATGAATTTAATTACAGTGCCCGCAGAATTGAGGACATCGCTATTTATCTAGATGATAAATACAGATGTGCTTAGTTTATAGGTCATTTTGTATTTTAACTCTTACATAATTTCGATTGCGGAATACTTTTTGGTTTAATTCTCAAATTAAAAAAAGATTTAAAATTGAATTGATTCGATATATTCTGCTTATATGAATGGATTATAGGTTACGCTGTGGTAGGTCTCAAATTTTGGGGAGAATTTGAGTATCTATAAAGTGCATATCTATAATTCACAAATTAGTAATGATACTTTAACAGTATTTTGATGGGGATACTGAGGTAATTTGCGGTGAGGTAAATATAGAAGAGTCTTGGATATTGAGTTTTGATGGTAATTAAAGGTATTAAAGTTCGTTATAGTATTTAATATGTAAAGATAGTATTTTATATAATTTATATAGTCTATTCTACTCTCTTAATTTTTTTGACAAATCCTTTCTTAAACGCGTTGAGAGACCTTAAGGTAGTCGTAGCCTTAAGGTCTCTTTTTTTATTGGCTATTGAGTTTTGAATTAATCTTTTTGCTTTGTTGTATATTGATGATAAGGAATATGAACCATATGACAATGAATATGATTGCGAATATTGTAAGTGCACCGATGATTGGACCTGGTTGCATAGGTACCCAGTTGTTTAGTGTGGATACGATAAAGAATGTGATGATGCTTCCTCCGAGATGTATGATGACTTTAAGTGGCATTGGCATATTGTCTAATTTGTAAACGAATGGTAAGAATCCGCATATTGCACCGAATATATATGTGCTTATGACGTCTTGGAATCCTATTGAAACGTTGAATATGACGATAAAGATGAGCATAATACTACTTCCGATACCAATTCCTTGTAGAGTTGATTTTAGTATATCTTTCATTATGATTACCTCCTTAAATGCCTAATATTTTATTTAGATTTTTAACATATCTTCTTGATATGGTTATTTTTTTGCCGTTTTTTAGTGTTGCGAAAAAGTTTCCTGAGAATGATGGTGATACTCTTGTGATATATTCTACGTTTACAATGGATGATTTACTGATTTGAACGAATCGTTTATGTGTTAGTTCTTGTTGTAATGCGTTTAGTGACATTCTCGTTGTGAATGTTTCTTCTTTAGTTATGATTGTGAGTTCTTTATCGAATATTTCAGCGAATACGATGTCGGATTTTGTAATGAGATATATGCCGTTTGAAGTTTTAATGCCTATTTTGTTGTTTGGTGTTTCAAATTGTTGAATATGCCTTAATAATTTTTCACCTATTTCTTTATCATATGTGTTAATGGTGACATCGGTGGTTGAGGTTGATTCATCAATTTGTAAGTGAATATTGAAATTGTCTTTCATAACCATTGCCTCCTTTGGTTATATCGTATGTGTTTTCATTGTTTTTGTCAGTAGTTATTGCATATCCGGTTAGCGCTTTAGTGTGAGTGGTATGAAAAAACGCTCATTTCAAAAATCACGTGTGCGTGAATATATTGAAGTGAGCGTTTTTTATTATTGAGTGAATGTGTTTATATTTTGAGCATGCTGCGGAATCCTCTTGCGCCGTAGTATGAGTCTGCGCCGTTATGATATGTGAATACTGTATCGTAACGTAAGTCACAGAATAGGGCGCCACCGAGTTTTCTAATTTTGTCTGGTGTTGCTACCCAACTCGATGTCTTTTTATCGAATGATCCTAATGTTTGCAACTGTCTATATTGTGCTTCTGTGAGTAATGATACGCCCATTTCGTGTACCATATCCATCACACTTGTTTCGGGTTTGTATTTCTTTCTAGATTCTAAAGCTTCTCTGTCGTAACATACACTGCGACGTCCTTTTGGGCTTTCTTTAGAACAATCTACAAAAAGATATTGTCCATCTTCAAATCCTATTACATCAGGTTCTCCTTCTGTACGTTCCATTTCATTAAGTGACCATAATTTATCTAAGTTTGATAGTAATTGGTTTTCAACGTCTTGCCAAGATATATTTTCATGACGTTCTGGAAATTTTTCGAAACGCGTTTTTAATGTTGAAAGAAGTTGTGCTTGTGCTTCTTGAGATAATTGTTTGGATGGCATCCTGTTTTCCCCTTTTTATTTTAGTTTAACAGAAGTTGTTGGTTTTAAAAGCAATGTGTTATATGTCTTTATCGTCTTTTAAAAATGCTAAATATTCGTCTCCCCAGTCACAAATTCCGTTTACGACTGATTCAAGGTCATGACCAATATCGGTTAAACTATATTCTACTTTAGGTGGGACAACGGGATAAACTGTTCTGTGTACAATGTGATCGGCTTCTAGTTCTCTTAGTTGTCTAATTAACATACGCTGATTAATATCAGGTAATTTTTTCTCTAATTGATTTAATCTAAGAGGTGCTTCTTGAAGTAAATGCCAGATGATTGGAATCTTCCAGCGACCGCCAATAACCGATAGTGCTAAGTCTTTCGTATTGTAGTATTCTGTTTCTTTATAATTAATGATGACCATGATGCAACCCCATTTCTTCACTTAGTGACACATTTGTCAGTATTGCATGATTTTGTATATTGTATCATAATTAAGAATGTAAGTTAATATATATTAAGGAGATAGATATAATATGAAATTACAATTAGCAATTGATTTATTAAATAAAGAAGAAGCAGCAGAATTAGCGAAACAAGTTGAAGAATATGTAGATGTAGTAGAAATCGGTACACCGATCGTTATAAATGAAGGACTAGGTTCAGTTGAATTAATGCGTAAATCTGTTAAAGATGTACAAGTACTTGCAGATTTAAAAATTATGGATGCAGCTGGATATGAAGTAAGCCAAGCAATTAAATACGGTGCAGATATCGTAACAATTTTAGGCGTTGCAGAAGATGCTTCAATTAAAGGTGCAATCGAAGAAGCGCATAAAAATAATAAAGAATTATTAGTAGATATGATCGCTGTTCAAGATTTAGAAAAACGTGCTAAAGAATTAGATGCTTTAGGCGCAGACTATATCGCAGTTCATACTGGTTATGATTTACAAGCAGAAGGTGTATCACCTTTAGAAAGTTTACGTGCTGTTAAATCAGTAATCACAAACTCAAAAGTTGCTGTAGCTGGTGGAATTAAACCTGATACAATTCAATCAGTAGCTGATGAAAATCCTGATTTAATCATTGTTGGTGGCGGTATTGCTAACGCTGAAGATCCTAAAGAAGCAGCAAAAATTTGTAGAGATATTATAGATGGCAAATAGTAATTTATATAATAAACTCATACTTGGTGAAATTAAAGAAACATTAAACCAAGTAGATCAAAATACGACTGAACAATTACTAAAAGAACTCGTAAAATCAAAAGCTGTATTTGTCGCTGCAAAAGGCCGTTCTGCTTTTGTAGCAAATGGATTTTCAATGAGATTAAATCAGTTAGGTAAAGATAGTTACGTAGTAGGTGAAACTTCAACTCCTTCTATTAAAGAAGGAGAAAGTTTATTAATCGTATCAGGTTCAGGTAAAACAGAACATTTACATTTATTAGCTAAAAAAGCAAAAGAAGCTCATGCAAATGTTATATTAATATCTACACAAAGTGATTCTGCTATCGCTTCATTAGCAAGCTTAGCAGTAGAACTTCCAGCTGGTACTAAATATGACGAAACAGGTTCAGAACAACCTTTAGGAAGTTTGTTTGAACAAAGTACTCAAATATATTTAGACAGCATTGTGTTGAATTTAATGGAAATATTGAACGTAACAGAATCTACTATGCAAGATAATCACGCAAATTTAGAATAAATGATAAAAAAAGACTGTCGACAAAGTCACTTAAAGTGAAGTTGTTGGCAGTCTTTTTTATGAACACATTCTAAGGAGCAGAATTCTGAATAGTGCTCGTTAGAATATAAAAACCGATTAAAAACGAGACGCCTGAGGGAGTAGTACGAGTCGAAGACTACAGGCTGAGACTGTACCCTAGGCAAGCGAGTTTTTAATCGGTTTATTTTATCTTATTTTATTATTTCTCTTTATCCCATTTTTTTATCGCTTCTGGTAAGCGTTCATATATTATATCGTTCCAACCGTCATTCATGATTTTGTGAATAGAGGAATTTTCTTTCACCCATCCTGCATGAATCAGTGTAAATTCTGTTTTATCTCCACTTAATCGATTCATTTTGAATGTGGCTTGCCATTCGTCGCCCCAGTCAAATTGGAATTCGTGTGGTGGTTCGTATTTTGTGACTTTACATTCTGAATCTCCATAAGGTCCTGCGTGTAATACAAAATGATTATCTAATTCTGGTTCTAAAGTATTTGCCATCCACCATGATTCTAC
The DNA here is from genome assembly GCF_946151045.1 of Mammaliicoccus sp. Marseille-Q6498. Taxonomy (NCBI): domain Bacteria; kingdom Bacillati; phylum Bacillota; class Bacilli; order Caryophanales; family Staphylococcaceae; genus Mammaliicoccus; species Mammaliicoccus sp. Marseille-Q6498. The sequence continues at coordinate 1,942,209 of NZ_OX267714.1, forward strand.
GCCTTCTGATGTTGTGACAACTTCCCATACTGTTTCTATCGGTGCATCTAATTCAACAGATTTAACGATATCTTCTAATCCATTTTGTTCACTCATGTTACTTCCTCCTTCTATATAAATAGAATTTGTGGTTATCATTTTATAGTGTTAAGGATGAAAAGTCTATGAATAGGGCATTGCTACTTTTTATTAAACATTATATAATTGAGAAAGATTATCAATTAGAAAAAGGAGTGAATTTAATGAAGAAGTTTATTTCATTTATAATATGTATGATTTTGTTATTAACTGCGTGTGGTAATAATGAGAAGGATAATAAAGAAAGTAATGATAAGACGGTCAAAATCAAGAAGACTTTTGAATATAAAGAGAAAAATCATGACCATAGCCGAGGGAAAAAGAAAACTGAAACAGTTGAAATTCCTAAAAATCCTAAAAAAGTGATCGTAATGGATTACGGTGCGCTTGATATTATGCAAGATTTAAAATTAGAAAATCGTATTACAGCTATACCAAAAGGACCGAAAGGCAGCTTTTTACCGAGTTATTTAGCACAATTTAAAGATGATAAATATAAAAATTTAGGTAATCCAGGTAGACCTAATTTTGAAAAAATAGCAGAAGAAAACCCAGATTTAATATTAATTTCATTTAGACAAGCTTATGTGAAAAACCTAGAAGAATTTAAGAAAGCTGCACCAAACGCTAAAGTATTATACGTAAGTCCTGATGATGACCATTACATAGATTCTATTAAAGAAAATGCAACGAATATTGGTAAAATTTTCGAAAAAGAAAAAGAAGCACAAAAAATGATTCGAAAACTAGATCAAAAAGTTCAAGATGTGAAGAAAGTCGTGAATGATGACAAAGTGATGTTTTTAAATGTGGATAATAAAGGCATTAAGACATACGGATCTACAGGAAGATTTGGCGGATTTTTAAATGGCGATTTACGTATTAAACACGTTGATCCAAAAATGCCATCCAATACGAGCGGTAATATTGTGTCATATGAATATATCGTTGATAAGAATCCAGACAGAATCTTCTATATTAATAGGTTGAAAAATCCAAAAGCAGGTGTGCCGGATGAATTGAAGAATCCTGTCATTAAAGATGTAAATGCGATAAAGAATAATGCGTTATTAGAATTTGATGCTAACTCATGGTTCTTCGGTGCTGGTGGAATTAGCGCTACAATCGAACAATTGAATGAAATTGAAAAAGCATATAAAAAGTAGTGAGAATCTCAGAACATCGCGAATTGTTTTGTTTAATCAACAATACGTATTATCATTGAAGTAGATAACAGTGAACAGAACGTTTTTACATTGGAGGAAATGATATGCCAAAATTAATTTTGTGTAGACATGGCCAAAGTGAATGGAACGCTAAAAATTTATTTACTGGATGGGCGGATGTTGAATTATCGGAACAAGGGTATGAGGAAGCGAAAATTTCTGGTGAAAAATTGTTAAAGCAAGGTATAGAAATTGATGTTGTGTATACGTCTTTATTAACGAGAGCGGTTGAAACGACGTATTTACTGTTAAAATATTCTCATCAATTATGGATACCTATGTATAAAAGTTGGAGATTGAATGAACGTCATTATGGTGGTTTGCAAGGTATGGATAAAGATAAAGCTCGTGATGAATATGGCGAAGACCAAGTACATATTTGGAGAAGAGCTTATGATACGAAACCACCTGAAGCGAATGAAAAGTTAAGAGAAGAATATTTGAGTGATAGAAGATACGCGATGTTAGATCGTAGAATTATGCCAGCAGCAGAAAGTTTGAAAGATACACTTGAAAGGGTCATTCCATTTTGGATTGATCATATTTCTACAAGTTTACTTAATCATCAAACAACACTCGTATCTGCACACGGCAATTCTTTACGTGCATTAATAAAATATTTAGAAGATATTCCTGACGATGAAATCTCTGAATTAGAGATAAAAACAGGGGCTCCGCTCATTTATGAACTCGATGAAGATTTAAAAGTAATCGATAAATATTATTTATAATAGAGATAAAGCTTTACAATATGAAAGTTATACTGTATAGTTGGTTTCAAGTGATATTTCGAGATTAAATTAATTGGTAGTTTTATTCATTGTTAATGAAAGTCCATTTAAGTTTGAAGATTGATTATTGCAAATATATTGTGCATAAGCACTAGGAGGACTTTTATATGAATAAAGGTACAGTAAAATGGTTTAACGCAGAAAAAGGTTACGGATTTATCGAAGGAGAAAATGGAAGCGACGTATTCGTACATTTCTCATCAATCCAAACTGAAGGTTATAAATCTTTAGACGAAGGTGCTTCAGTTACTTTCGATATCGAAGAAGGCCAACGTGGACCTCAAGCGGTTAACGTTAACAAAAACTAATTTTTATTAATTAGTTAACACTTCATAAACTTGATTATTCAAGTATATGAAGTGTTTTTTTATGTATTTTATTATTTACAGAAAATTTCAAGTTGACTGAATTTTTTAAAAGCGATAAAATTGAAGATATTTTTAAATTTAGAGAGTAGGTATCGCATGTCGAATCAGTCATATAGGCGTGAAATGAAACAGCGCCACATCATGTTATTAAGTTTTGGTGGTGTAATTGGAACGGGGTTATTTTTAAGTTCTGGTTATACTTTGCAACAAGCGGGTCCTTTAGGTACGATGCTCTCTTACATTATTGGTGCTATACTCGTTTATCTCGTAATGCTATGTCTCGGACAATTAGCGATTAAACATCCCGTCACTGGAGGGTTTCACGTATATGCATCAAAATATATACATCCAGCTATAGGGTACATAGTAGCTTGGTTTTATTGGTTAACGTGGACTGTAGCTTTAGGGTCAGAGTTTACAGCGGTAGGCATTTTGATGCAAAAATGGTTGCCAGATACACCGGTATACATATTTTCAATCGTAGCAATCGTTCTCGTACTTATATTTAACGTCGTATCAACGAAGTTTTATGCTGAAGTTGAATTTTATTTTTCTTTAGTGAAAGTAATAGCAATCATTCTATTTATTGGTTTAGGAATATTAGTCTTGATTGGATTAATTCATTACAGTGGGTACAACGGAATAGAAACGATCAAAAATAGATACACAAATCCGAGTTTTCCGAACGGTTTAGGAGCAGTATTTTTAACAATGCTAGCTGTTAACTATGCATTTAGTGGTACTGAACTCATCGGCATAGCTGCAGGTGAAACTAAAAATCCTGAAAAAGTCATTCCTAAAGCGATACACGCTACTTTATGGAGATTGATTATTTTCTTCATCGGGACAATGGCTATTATTTCTATTTTAATTCCTAGCTATCAAGGGAAATCGTTAGAAAGTCCTTTTGTTGTTATTTTTCAAAATATGGGTATTCCTTACGCTGGGGATATTATGAATTTAGTTATTATAACGGCATTGCTGTCAGCAGCGAATTCTGGACTGTATGCAGCAAGTCGAATGGTATGGAGTCTATCGAACGAAGGGATGTTCCCTAAGGCGTTTAAAAAGCTTAATAAACACCAAATGCCGATACGTGCAACGATATTCAGTATGTGTGGTGGTTTACTTGCTTTATTCTCAAGTGTTTACGCTGCAGATACGCTTTATATTGTATTAGTATCTATTGCAGGTTTAGCAGTCGTAATCGTATGGATGAGTATTTGTTTATCTTATTTTAATGCGAAAAGAATAAATAAAGATTTAAAAGTACATATTAGTGTACCTGTAATTGGATTTATATTGTGTTTAATATCATGTGTAGGAATGCTTTTCGATCCTAATCAAGCACCAGCATTGTATTTTGGCGTGCCATTTGCAATATTAGCGATCATTTTCTACTATTTCAAATATCATAAAAATGGAGATGGACAGAATGAGACTACTAAATAAAGTAGAACAAGGACGCCAGTTAATATTAGATGGAGGATTAGCGACAACATTAGAAGGATATGGTTGCGATTTAAATTCATCATTATGGTCAAGTGAAGTATTGGTACATCAACCGAATAAAATAAAAGAAGCACACCAAGCTTTTGTCGATGCCGGAGCAGATGTCATTTTAACAAGTACGTATCAAGCAAGCTTTGCGACATTTAAATCAATAGGAAAGTCACAAGCTGAAATAGAACAATTATTTGATGTAGCAGTAGAAAATGTAAAAGAAGCGGTAAGTGATAATCAAGTTATTGTCGGTAGTTTAGGACCATATGGCGCTTATTTAAGCGATGGATCAGAATATACAGGGCAATATGAAATATCCAATGAAGACTATATACAATTTCACCAAGAGCGTATCGATGCACTGATTAATCGAGGCGTACAGGACTTTGTATTTGAAACAGTACCAAACTTTAACGAAATTAAAGCAATTGTTCAACATATCATTCCGAAATATAGCGATGACATCACATTTTGGATATCATGCACAGTTAACGAACACGGAGACTTATCAGACGGAACACGATTTGAAAGAGTATGTGACTTTATAAATGCACATGAAGACAGCGTGCCAGTGTTCGGTATTAATTGCTCAAGTGTTGACTCAATAGAATTAGCAATAGAAAAAGGATTACTAAACTTACCACAAATTATCGCATTGTATCCAAACGGCGGTAATAAATTCGACCCAGTGAATAAGACGTGGTCTGGCAAAGGAGAAAATGACTTACTCGTACAAAAAACAAAAGAGTGGGTAGAACAAGGCGTACGAATGGTAGGAGGCTGTTGCGAAACAACACCTGAAGACATAAGAAAAATTAAAGAAGAAATACATTAATAGGAATGAATAGGGTTTGAATTTATACGGTAGGGCTGAAACTTTGATGTTTCAGCCCTTTCCTTATGGGATGAAGTTTGGATATGGAAGTATGGAAGTTTCTGGACCGATAAAAAAATTTATAGGTCCAGAAATGATTGGAGGCGGGCCACTGAACAAAAAATACGGTCCACAAAAATAAATTAGTGGCCCGAAAAACAGAAATACGGTCCACAAAAATAAATTAGTGGCCCGAAAAATACGGCTCACCAAAAAATCGCCAAAGTTCGTCGGCGATTTTTGGCGATTCTACTCAAAACGCCAAAGTTCTCAGGAGTTTTTTGGCGATTTTACCCAAAACGCCAAAGTTCTCGGAAAATTTTTGGCGATATCGCACCATATCTTCAAGATATCGTGCGTTTGGCCCATTATCGCACCATATCTATCACGATATCGTGCGTTTAACCCATTATCGCACCATATCTCCAAGATATCGTGCGTTTCCACCCAACTCGATAAATTCATCTGATCAGAAGCCCAAAATACAGTCCGATAAATAAAATTACCGGACCGAAAACGAGAAATACAGTCCGATAATAAAAATTACCGGACCGAAAAACGAAAATACGGTCCGATAAATAAAATTACCGGACCGAAAAACGAAAATACAGTCCGATAAATAAAATTACCGGACCGAAAACGAGAAATACAGTCCGATAAATAAAATTACCGGACCGAAAACAAGTGGCCCACTCCCCACCATAACTGCAATCAACCATAAAATAATCCTTTTTATTATGCTCACTTATATTCCAATGTTTAAAACCAATAAAATTCGGGGTAATAATGATAATATATGCACTTTTTTCAAAAGAATAGTAGAATGAGTGTTATAAGGCATTTTGCCTTTTAAAGGGTTGATTATTTTTTAGGAGGTATGGGAAATGGTAGTAGAATTTCATAACGAACCTGCAACAGATTTTACAACAGAAGAGAATCAACTGGCTTTTAAGGAAGCTTTAATCAAAGTGAAAGCTGAATTTGGTAAAGAAGTTCCTTTAGTGATTAATGGAGAAAAAATTTATACTGATGATAAATTTGATTCTGTAGATCCAGCTAATCATAAGCAAGTGTTAGGTAGTGTTTCCAAAGCTTCTAAAAAACAAATAGACGAAGCGATGGCGGCGGCTAAAGAGGCGTATAAGACTTGGAGAAAGTGGACGCCTGAAGAGAGAGCAGAGTTGTTAATTAGAGTTTCTGCTATTATTCGTAGAAGAAAACATGAATTTTCCGCATTAATGGTTTATGAAGGTGGTAAACCATGGAATGAAGCGGATGGAGATACAAATGAAGGTATTGATTTTATTGAATATTATGCGAGATCTATGATGGACTTAGCAAATGGTAAGCCTGTTCATGATAGAGAAGGGGAGCATAATCAATATATTTACAAACCAATGGGACCTGGTGTTACAATTCCACCTTGGAACTTCCCATTTGCAATCATGACTGGTACAACAGTAGCGCCAATTATTGCGGGTAATACAGTACTTTTAAAACCAGCTGAAGATACACCGTTAATTGCGTATAAATTAATAGAAGTATTAGAAGAAGCTGGTTTACCTAAAGGCGTTGTGAACTTTGTGCCTGGTGATCCGAAAGATATCGGTGATTATTTAATCGATCATAAAGATACGCACTTCGTAACATTTACTGGTTCAAGAGCGACTGGTACAAGAATTTTTGAACGTGCAGCAAAAGTACAAGAAGGACAGAATTTCTTAAAACGCGTTATCGCTGAAATGGGCGGTAAAGATGCGATTGTTGTAGATGAGAACGTTGATACTGATTTAGCAGCGCAATCTATTGTAGATTCTGCATTCGGCTTTTCAGGTCAAAAATGTTCAGCTTGTTCAAGAGCAATCGTTCATAAAGATGTATATGACGAAGTGTTAGAAAAAGCAGTAGAACTTACTAAAAAATTATCAGTTGGTCATACAGAAGAAGGTTCAGATGTTTACATGGGACCAGTTATTAATAAAAAACAATTTGATAAAATTAAAAATTATATCGAAATTGGAAGTAAAGAAGGTAAACTAGAAGTCGGTGGTAAAACAGACGACAGTAAAGGATACTTTGTACATCCAACAATTATTTCAGGATTAAAATCAAGTGATCAAATCATGCAAGAAGAAATTTTTGGACCTGTAGTAGGGTTTACAAAATGTAATAACTTCGATGAATTGTTAGAAGTAGCCAATGACACAGATTACGGTTTAACAGGTGCAGTGATTACAAATAACCGTGAACATTGGAGACAAGCATGTGAAGATTATGACGTAGGTAACTTATACTTGAACAGAGGTTGTACTTCAGCTGTAGTAGGTTATCATCCATTCGGCGGATTTAAAATGTCAGGTACAGACGCTAAAACAGGTAGCCCTGACTATATGCTGAACTTCTTAGAACAAAAAATACTATCAGAACAATTTTAATAGAATTTAAATAAGAAAAATTTATCAGGGTAAGGACTTAATGTCTTTATCCTGATTTTTTTAGTTTTGTTTGAGGGAGTTAATAAACAAAAGTCGGTAGAAGTGTAACTAAGATCCTCCTTATTAACAGAATCTCCGGGAATTGTTTATAACGATATTTGAAAATGCTAAGACAAATCGGTATATCCCATGTAAAATAGAATGTATTGAATTAAAATAAATACTGGGATTTGGAAGTGACGTTTTGGTAGAACATTTAAAGAAATATAGATTTAAAGATATATGGATTATATTGTTTGGAATGATTTTTGTTGCTTCAACTTTAAGAGCGCCTTTAACGGCAGTTGGTCCAGTTGTAGATCATATAAAATCTAATTTAGAAATTAGTAATAGTTTAGCTGGATTACTGACTACAATACCGTTATTAATATTCGGTTTTGTTTCTCCTATCGTATCAAGAGTTGTTACAAAATTAACGATGTCTACAACAATTGTATATGCAGTATTATCAATCATGCTTGGACTCATTTTTCGTGTGTCTGGTGATATTAGTATGTTTATACTTGGTACAATTTTATTAGGTATTGGGATAGCTTTTGGTAATGTATGTTTACCGAGTTATGTAAAATGGAGATTCCCGTTACAAATAGGATTATTTACAGGAATTTATAGTGCGACGATGAATTTCACTGCTGGTATAGGTGGAGGATTCAGTTATCCATTATCTCAAATATCACCATTCGGATTTAGATTATCTTTAGCATTTTGGATTATATTCACAATATTAGCTTTAGCGTTTTGGTTGCCACAAGTAAAAGGTGGTAAAGCTGAAGAGATTAAAGCTGCTGAAGAAATGAAGTCTAAAGTGCAAGGTCCGAAAGTTAAAATGATAACATCTAAACTTGCATGGTCTGTTGCTTTTACAATGGGATTCCAATCTATGATGTTTTATACAGTTGCAGCGTGGTCACCTAGTATATTAGTAGATAAAGGATTATCACCAAACACTGCAGGTTACTTTTTAATGATGAGTCAATTCGCTCAAGTACCTATGACCTTTATCTTCCCAATCATTGCTTCAAAAATGAAAAATCAAAGATTGCTCGTGTTATTGATTACAATAGTATACTTATTAGGATTTAGTTTATTATTTAGTCAGTCAATCGTGTTATTAGCAATTGGTATGATAGTCTCAGGATTAGCAATGGGCGCATGTTTCAGTTTATGTATGACATTCTTTTCAATACGAGCTAGAACGAACGCAGGGAGCATGTCATTATCAGGATTTGGACAATCTATTGGTTACTTTATAGCAGCAATTGGACCATTCTTAATCGGTTATTTACATGATATATTACATGGATGGGACGTAGGTATTGTTTCATTACTTATAATCACAATATTATTCTTTATATTTGCGATGCAAGCAGCAAAAGATGAATATGTAGAAGATTAAAAATAAAGGCTGGGACATAAGTGTCCTAGCCTTTTATCGCTTCTGCTATCAATTTATATGATTTTTTCTTTGCTTCAAAGTCATAAATATTCGTTATGATCATGAATTCTTCTGTTTGATATGCTTCTGCTAGTTCGTTTAATCTTGAGGCTACAGTATCTGGTGTGCCTATAATACAACGGTTTCTGTTTTTCTTAATGGTTTCAAGTTCTTCTTCTGTAAAGTCTTGTATGTTTAGTTCGTCTGCGGATTGTACTTTTGTTCCTAATCCTTTTCCTACATTAAGCAACCATTTGTCTTGGCTCAGTGCTTGTCGTTTGGCTTCTTCTTCTGTTTCAGCACATACTACAAAAATACAAACGATAGACTGTGGTTCTTTTTGATTTACTGAAGGTTTGAAGTCATTAAAATAACGATTCATCGCAACTTTTGCATATTTAGGGTTTATAAAGTGACCGAATACAAAGCCGATACCTAATTGTGCAGCGTTTTTTGCGCCATTTTCAGTAAGACCTAACAGCCACATTGCTGGAGGGTTGTCTATTCTTGGTCCAGCTTTCACAAGACGGAATTGATGGTCTCTCGGTAATGAATTGTGAAGAAAGCCTTGTAAGTCAGATGCTTGTCTATAAAAGTCTTCAATAGGTTTAATGTGGTTATCTGTTAATGCTTTTTGTGTTATAGGTGATCCTCCTGGAGAATTACCAAAGCCGATATCGATACGGTTAGGGAACAGTGCAGATAAAGTTTTCGCATCTTCAGCAATTTTATAAGGACTATATTGTGGAAGTAAAATACCCCCAGATCCAACACGTATAGTAGACGTTGAAGCGGCAATCATCGTCATTAATATTTCAGGTGACGAAATCGCTAAACCACTCGTGTTATGATGCTCCGCTACCCAATAACGATGATAACCGAGAGACTCCGTCCACTTAGCCAATTCAATCGTATTCTGCAAAGTTTCCTCTGGCGTATTATTCTGTGAAATCGGCGCTTGGTCCAATACACTTAATCTCATTGTTGAATCTCCTTCCATTATCTCTTTCTTAAAGTATATCCTATATAAATGAAAATTTTAAAATTTTGCTCACAAAAGATGATTACGTTGTGATATTAATACATATTATTATTTTTCGAATCTTGAGATAATTTAGATTTAGATGTAAAGTTAATGTGAAAATATCATTAAAAGGGGATGAATTTATGAAAAAATTAATTGCAAGTTCAGCATTAGTTGTATTGTTAGGTGGTGCTACAGGTACGGTTAGCACGGATGATGCATTAGCAACTCAAACACCTACTAAAGAATCTCAAAAAGAAAAAGTGACAAAAAAAGATTTAGCAGAACAAAATGTCATGAGTGTTGCTTGGTATCAAACATCTGCAGAAGCAAAAGCTTTATATTTACAAGGTTATAATTCAGCTAAAGATAAACTAGATAAAAAGTTGAAACATCATAAAGGTAAAAAGAAACCTGCCATTGTATTAGATTTAGACGAAACAGTTCTTGATAACTCACCATATCAAGCATATGCAGCAATTAATCATAAAATATATCCTGAAGGTTGGCATGAATGGATTGCAACAGGTAGTGCTAAACCTGTATATGGCGCAAAAGAATTTTTGAAATATGCTGACAAAAAAGGTGTAGAAATATTCTATGTAACGGACAGAGATAAAAAAGAAGATTATAAGGGTACTTTAAAAAATATGAAAGATTTGAAAATGCCACAAGTAGACCAAGAACACCTTTTATTAAAAGGTGAAAATGAAGATGGTAAAGAAAAAAGAAGAGTAAAAGTACGCGAAAATCACGATTTAATTATGTTATTTGGTGATAATATACTTGATTTTGATGAACCAAAAGAAAGAACACTTAAATCAAGAACAGAATTTGTAAAAAAACATCAAGATGACTTTGGAGATAAATACATTATTTTCCCTAATCCAATGTACGGTAGTTGGGAAAAAACGTTATATAACGGAAACTATGCACAAAGCCCAGACAAACTAGATCAGTTAAGAAAACAAGAACTCATAGCCTTTGATCCAAAAACTAAAACAACTAAAAAAGAAAAAATAAGTGAAAAATAAGTAGCTTGTAAAATATTAACCAATTTAATAACACCAATACGTTAGAGATTAATTAACGTATTGGTGTTGTTTTTGTAGTTGAAAAAGAATTTACTTTTTTCGTCTTAAATTGAAAACTTTTGTCGTATTCATACTCATTCATTATCTAACTTTGCAGTACTTTCTCTTTGGATTAATTTTGCGCCTTGGATAATTTGACCTGGCTGTGTATCTTGATTCTTAATAATCATATTAATAATGTTTTCGACTGACTTTTTACCAAGTTCAAATAGAGGAAGTTTTATTGTTGTTAAACTTGGTGAAAGTATAGATGTGAAATATGTATCGTGTAAACCAATAACAGATACATCATCTGGAACATTAATGTTATGTTCTTTTAATGCTTTCAGTGCGCCAAGGGCAATAAGTATATTAGCAGCAAAAATTGCTGTTGGCATTTTTTTTGAATGAATGATTTTTATCATAGCTTCATAACCTGATTCAATAGTGTATTGACTTTCAATTACGCTATTTGATGTGAAATTATAGTTCTTATTATGCAGGGCTTCTCGAAATCCTTGTAGTCTCTGAATGGCGCTATCTGCATATATAGGGCCGGAAATGTGCAGGATAGATGTATGATTGAATTCTATAAGGTGTTCCGTTGCTATTCTACCTGCTTCTTTATCATCTAATACGACATAATTTTTTGAGTTTGAGTATTTTCCATTTACAAATATAAATGGTTTATTTGAATCTTCAAGTTCTTTAAAAGCAGATTTATCTAGATTATGACTAGCAATTAGTAATCCGTCTACATGATTGTCATTTATTAACTTTAGAAAATCATTTTTCTTTTTATTATGTTCACTATAAATGAGTAAACTAAAGCCTTGTTTATCAGCTTCTGATTCTGCACCTTTAATAATCTCTGAATATACTGGATTAGCTATATCAGGAATTACCATACCCAACATGTTCGTTCTATTTAGTTTCAAATTTCGCGCCATTTGATTAGGTTGATATTTCATCTTTTTGACAGTATCTTTAATTTTTTGTCTTGTTGAATCTTTAATTTTTAATGTTGGATCTTCGTTAATCACCCTAGAAATGACAGAAGGATGAACACCTACTATTTTAGAGAGTTCTTTTAAAGTTGTCATATTTTCACCTAACTTTGTTTAATAATTTTATTATATAGGATTATTGACAATTATTAAAATTTACTTGACTTAAAGCGCTTACAATTATAATATATTCACTAAGGAAAACGTTTTTCTTATTAAATGTATATTAATAGTTAAAAAATAAGAAAAACGTTTTAATAAAAGGGGGAAATAATATGGCATCTGGTGTTATAGATTCTAAATTGTATGGAAAATTATATTCAACTGAAGAAATGAAAAGTGTATTTTCGGATGAAACACTTTTACAAAATTGGTTAGATTCATGGGTCGCCTTAGCAGAAGCTGAAGAAGAATTAGATGTGATACCAAAAGGAATTTCTAATGAAATTAAAGAAAAAGCTGATTATAAATTATTTGATATGGATGTTATTAGTAAAGGGATTAGTGATACTACCCATCCTCTTATTGTTCAAATTAGAGAATTTGAAAAGTTAGTTTCCCCTAAGGCAGGCGGTTATATTCATTGGGGTGCTACAACGCAAGATATTATGGATACGGCAGTTGTATTACAAATCAAAGACGCTCAACAAATTATTTTGAATCAATTAGAGGCATTTTTAAAACTTTTAATTGAATTGGCAGATAAATATAAAGATATTGTAATGCCCGGAAGAACGCACGGACAACATGCATTACCTGTTACATTGGGTTATAAAATTGCGATTTGGGCAGATGAAATTGGCGAACATATTGAAAGATTAAAAGAAGGTCAAAAACGATATCTATTAGGGTCATTTGGTGGAGCAGCTGGAACATTAGCTTCTTTAGGAGAAATTGGTACGGAAGTTAAAAGTTTATTTTGTAGAAATTTAGGACTTAATGAACCAACCATCACTTGGCATGTACAAAGAAGCGGGTTTGCTGAATTTTCTAATATAATTGCGATGATTTCTAGTACAGTTGGAAAAATTGCAAATGAAATTATAAATTTGCAAAGATCAGAAATAGGAGAAATAGAAGAAGGACATGTGGATGGACAAATTGGCAGTAGTACAATGCCTCATAAAAGAAATCCAATGGTTTGTGAATATGTGGTGGGGCTAACAAGATTAGTTCAAAGAAATGCAACTTTAGGACTTGATGCGATGGTTCAAGAACATGAAAGGGATATGACGTTTTGGACTACAGAGTGGAGTTATATACCTCAAATCTGTATATATGCAAGTAGTCAATTGGATAAGATGTACAAAGTGTTAAATAACATGATTATTCATGAAGATAAAATGGAAAGAAATCTATATTTATTAAAAGGTCTTATTGTTTCAGAGAGTTTAATGTTAGAACTTGGGAAACATATTGGAAGACAAACAGCACACGATGTTATTTACGAAATTTCAATGGCCGCATTTGAACATGACGAAAAGCTACTAAATGTCGCTACAAAAAATAAAACGATTATGGAGCATTTGTCTGAAGAGAAAGTTAAAGAACTTCTTGAACCATATTCTTACATTGGTTTAAGCCAACAGTTTATTACTAAAGTAAAGGAAAAATGGACTAATATTTAAATAATACCAATGAGGGGTGTCTATTATGTCATCAGCAATCTTAACTTTAGTTATATTAATAGTTGCAATAATCTTATTTATTTCTGAAAAATTACCTATTGCTATAACTGCTTTGCTAACATCAATACTACTGTTTGTTTCAGGGATTATTGATAGTGATACACTTTTCTCTGGATATACAAATGAAGTTGTCATTTTAATTACTGGTATGTTTGTAATCGGTGGTGCTTTATTTGAAACAGGTGTTGCCAATAAAATGGGAAACTTTATTTCTAAATATGCCAAAACTGAAAAACAATTACTATTAGTTGTTATGATAATTGCCGTTGCTTTATCGGCATTTTTATCTAATACAAGTACGACTGCTGTACTAATGCCAGTTGTTATAATGTTAGCAGATAAAGGGGATTTTTCTAGATCTAAATTATTAATGCCTCTTGCATACGCTGCTTCACTAGGCGGGATGATAACTTTAGTTGGTACAAATGGTAATTTAGCTGTACAAAGTGTTATGAATAATTCAAATGTTGAAGAGTTCGGATTCTTTGAATTTGCTTGGGTAGGAATACCTTTAACAATTGTAGGTATAATTTATATGTTAACTATTGGCTATAAATTAATTCCTGATACAGGTAAAACACATGATATAGAAGATAATAATATAGATGAAGATAGTAAGAATATACTAACTGAATCAAAAGTAAAACAAAGCATTGCAGTTTCTGTATTGCTTGGTGCAATTATATTTATGGTTTTTGAAAAACAAATAGGTGTTCCATTACATATTGTTTCTATAATTGGAGCATTAATTTTGATTGTTACCAGAACTGTTACAGAGAAACAAGCGTATAAGTCATTAGATTTATCTACAATTATTTTAGTTGCCTCTATGATACCTATGGCAACCGCACTTGAAACAACAGGTGCTGCCAAAATGATTGCAGATTTTGTTATAAGTCATGTGAGTGTAAGTGGCGGACCGTATATTTTAATAGGAATCATTTTTTGTATTACAGCATTGCTAACAAATATTATGTCTAATACTGCAGCAGCAGCTTTAATGGCCCCTATTGCTCTGGTTATATCGAGTAATATGGGAATAGAACCTAAATCGATATTAATGACAGTTGCAGTTGGTGCATCTGCTGCTTATGCAACACCAATTGGAACGCCACCTAATACTATGATCTTTATACCAGGTAATTATAAATTTATGGATTATGTTAAGTGTGGTTTACCATTTTTGATTATTCAATTAATCATTTGTTTATTATTAATACCGTTAGTTTGGCCATTTAAATAAACTAAGGTGAAAACTAACTAAGCCGTGTGCTTAGTTAGTTTTTTAGTTTGTTTCGGAGCTCTAACTAGCAAGAAATTGGTCTGAACCCCAAAAGTTGGACTTATTATTAGTTTGTCATTTGGTAGGTATATCTTCGATATGATATTGGGGACATACCACCTAATTTTTCTTTGATTCTCATATTATTGTAAAAATAAATATATTCAGTAATAGTGTTTTTTAAATCATCAAAATTATTAAAAACATGTCCATAGTACATTTCTTTTTTTAATAATCCAAAAAAATTTTCAATAGGAGAATTATCTAAACAATTTCCCTTACGAGACATACTTTGGAAAATACTATTTTCTTTTAAGAATGAAACCCACTGATTATGTTGATAGTGCCATCCTTGATCGGAATGAACCGTTGCACGGTAACCTAGTTCAGGACGATAAGAAAATGCTTCTTTCAATGCTTCTATTGCGATATCTAATGTTGGATGTTTAGACATTCTAAAGCTTATAATTTCAGAACTATATAAGTCCATAATAGGAGACAAATAAAGCTTTTCTCCATTCTTTGTTTTAAATTCAGTAATGTCTGTAACATATTTTTGGAAGGGTCGGTCTGTTTTGAACCTACGTTTCAATATATTTGAACATGTTTTACCAACTTTACCTTTATAAGAACTATAACGTTTACTTTTTCTAAAATATTTATTACATGTTAATTCAAGTTCTTTCATTATTTTCAACACTTTTTTATGATTAACAATCAAATTTTTATTACGAAGTTCTAATGTAACTCTTCTATAACCATAGGTATAATTGGCTTTTTGGCATATTATTTTGATTTCATTTCTGATAAGTTCATCTTTAAGCGGTTCGTTGTATCTTTTCACCCAATAGTAATAGACACTTTTAGCTATGCCCGCCATCTTTAATAAGAAATTTAAGGTAAATTTATAGGCTTTCCTTAACTCAATAATAAACTTTACCTTTTCTTTCGTTTTTCCTCGATGTGTTGAGTTAAGGCTTGTAACTTTTTTTGATACTCTATTCCTGCTTTTAAATTTTCATTTTCTTCTCTCAGACGTATTAATTCTTGACGTTCATTTTCCTTGAGATGAATTTCGTTTGTCTTCTTATTTTTCTTCATTACAGGAGGGCTCCTCTTCTCTATAGTCGCCTCATTTTTATCTTTTTCAACTTCAAATTTTTTCTGCCATTTCCAAATGGTTGTATAACTCAGAATTCCAAAATGATCTGCTGTTTCTTCATAAGACAACTTATTTAATTCTCTATATCTTAATACAGATAGCTTGAATTCTCTAGTAAATGTCTGTTTTACTTTATTCGGTTTTAGACCTTCAATTCCAAACCTTTTGTATTGTCCCACCCAAATTCTTATAGGAGTAATAGATTTCACTCCATGCTTTTTGGCTAATCTAGGATAGCCCATTTTACCATCCAAGTATTCTAGAACAATTTCATATTTCTTTTCGTAACTATAACTTTTCACCGTATACACACCCCGATTTTTCAATTTTTGAAAGTTCAACTTTTGGGGTGCGGTGCAAATAAAAAACAAGCTAGTTAGAATCTGTAACTAGCAAGAGTTTAAAAACAATCTAGTTAGCGCAATTTTGCTTATAAAAATGTATAATATAACACTAATTTCGTTGATTTTCAGCTCTAACTAGAAAGACTTGAACAAACAATCTAGTTAGAATTTCTTACTAGAAAGAATTCTAAAACAATCTAGTTAGCGCAATTTTGCTTATAAAAATGTGTAATATAACACTAATTTCATTGATTTTCAGCTCTAACTAGAAAGACTTGAACAAACAATCTAGTTAGAATTTCTTACTAGAAAGACTTGGGCAAACAATCTAGTTAGCGCTAAAAACTGCCAACAAGTTGACTTTAAATGATTTCGCATCCCTCTTTCCCCTAACACTCGCACATAGGTTTTATAGTTGACGGATTTAAATATCATTGTATGATTAAACAGAGTATATAAATATAAAAATGGAGATGAATACCATGATTAGAACTATGATGAACGGTAAAATTCATCGTGCTAGGGTTACTGAGGCTAATTTAAATTATGTTGGTAGTATTACAATAGATGCGGATATTTTAGATGCGGTTGATATTTTGCCGAATGAGAAGGTTGCGATTGTGAATAATAATAATGGTGCTCGTTTAGAGACTTATGTTATTGAAGGTGAGCGCGGGAGTGGCAAGATTTGTTTGAATGGTGCGGCTGCTCGTTTAGTTCAAGTTGATGATATCATTATTATTATGAATTATGTTCAAGTGACTGATGAGGAAGCGAGAAAGCATGCGCCAAAAGTTGCTGTTATGAATGTACGTAATGAGATTATTGAAATGATTCATGAAAAAGAGAATGAAATCGTTTTATAAATATATTTTTTAAAATTAATTAAGAATCCCAAATGTGAACTTTTTGTTAATGAATAATCTACAATTTATTAATTATGTAGATTAAGTGTACACATTTGGGATTTTATCTCTTTTTATGGATAGTTTTAGATGTTACGATAAGCGTTATGTTGTATACAGTGTATGCATAAACTATAGAGTAGATTTAAGGAGGAATTATTTTTGGCAAACTTTTTATATAAATTAGGTTCATCTATTGCTAAACATAAATGGGTAGCGATATCTATATGGGTTGTCGTTTTAGCTGCAATTATTATCCCATTAGCAATTAATAAACCTCAATTTGATAACGACATCACGATGAATGGTATTAAATCGATTGATACAAATGACAAAATTGAAAAAGAATTCAATCAAGATAGTGAAAAGGCAAATATAAGAGTTGTCTTTAAGAGCGAAGATAAAAAAGGCATTACGAAGCAAGAAAATATGAAAAAAATTCAAGATGCTCTGAAAGATGTTAAGTCTAAAGACGACAACATTAAAGATGTCACAGATCCTTATAAGAATAAACAAATCAACAAAGACCAAACGACTGCTTTTGCAGACATCAATTATAAAGTATCTCAAACTTCTATAAAACCAGATGCAGTTGATAAAGTTAAAGACAGAATGAAATCATTAAAAGACGATGACATTCAAACAGAATTAACGGGGAATGCTTTAAGTGCAAGTACTGAAATGGGCGGTACTTCTGAAGTTATCGGTATAGTTATTGCGTTTGTAGTCTTACTTGTTACATTTGGTTCATTCATTGCAGCGGGAATGCCTATTATTAGTGCAGTAGTTGGACTAGGATCAAGTATCGGTTCCATAGCATTATTGACATACGCATTTGATATACCAAATGTTACGCTATCGTTAGCCGTCATGATAGGACTGGCGCTCGGGATTGATTACGCATTATTTATATTATTTAGATATAGACAAATTATTAAAACAGAACCTAATCATGTTAAAGCTATAGGATTAGCTTTAGGTACAGCAGGAAGTGCCGTTATATTCGCAGGTGTTACTGTCATCATTGCTGTATGTGGTTTAGCGCTTGTTGGTATAGATTTCTTAGCCATAATGGGTTATGCATCTGCGCTAAGTGTAATATTCGCTGTGTTTAGTGCGATTACTTTATTACCAGCATTAATTAGTGTTTTCCATAAACAAATTCATCCTAAAAAACGTAAAAATCACAAACCTGAAAGTTTAGACACACCATGGTCTAAATTTGTAGTAGGCAAACCTTGGATAGCTCTTCTATTAGGATTTATTATTTTAATAGCAGCAGCACTTCCAGTATCGCATATGAGATTAGGTATACCAGATAACGGTATGAAGCCTGATAATGCGACAGAGAAAAAAGCTTACGATATTATTTCAGATGATTTTGGTGAAGGATTTAACGGCCCAATCGTTATGCTTGTGAATACTTCAGACAAAAAAGATGATCAACAAGGTCTTCAAAAAGATTTACAAAGTATGATGAAAGACATTAATGACAATAAAAATGTTAAAAACGTTACACCGCCACAATTAAGTAAAGATAAAGATTATGCACTCATTACTGTGTTACCTAAAAAAGGACCTAACGCAGAAGCAACATATGATTTAGTGCATGATTTAAGAGATTATAATAAAGACGCTAAAGATAAATATGATCTGAAAACAGAAATTTCAGGACAAAGTGTGATTAATATAGACATGTCTGAAAAATTAAACGAAGCTATTCCATTATTTGCAGGTGTTATTATTTTATTAGCATTCGTATTATTAATGGTAGTATTCAGATCAATCATCATTCCACTTAAAGCTGTACTAGGCTTTGTATTATCACTAGCAGCAACGTTAGGATTTACAACACTCGTTATGCAAGATGGATTTATGAGCGGCATGTTCGGCGTAGATACAACAGGACCACTGTTAGCATTCTTGCCAGTCATCACGATCGGTTTACTCTTTGGCTTGGCGATGGACTACGAAGTATTCTTAATGTCCAGAATTCACGAAGAGTACGTACGCACAATGAATAACACAAAATCAATTAAAGTTGGTCTCAAAGAAAGTGGACCAGTTATCGTTGCAGCAGCATTAATTATGTTCAGTGTATTTATCGGTTTCGTATTCCAAGACGATGTCATGATTAAATCTATGGGTATTGCATTAGCCTTTGGTGTATTATTCGATGCCTTCATTGTAAGAATGACAATCATACCAGCACTTACTCAGTTGTTCGGTAAAGCATCATGGTATATACCTAATTGGTTAAACAAAATTTTACCTAAAATAGATATCGAAGGTCACGCATTGAATAAAGATGGCAATCAAAACGATAACCATAACAAAACAACACAACATTCAGTGGCGACGACTTCATCTATAAATGTAAGCCCTAAAACAAAAACTTTATACGATTCAATTGATTCAGACTCAAAAGACGTTGTCGTATACGAAGCGTTACGAGGATATAGAGATCAGAATCAAACAAATAAAGACGACAATCATTATGAAGAAGTTGATTATAGCAAGTCTACCAACGTACAAAACCATAATGACAACACAACAGAAGACGAAAACGTAATGGACTTACTTAAACAACAAAGTAAAAATATAGACAAAGTAAACCAATTGATAGAAAAAGTATTAAATAAGAAATAAGAAAAAGAGCCCGAGATATCGTTATCTCGAGCTCTTTTTTTCGTATTGAGAAAATCGCCAAAAAACGCAAGAGAACTTTGGCGTTTAGGGTGGAATCGCCAAAAAACGCAAGAGAACTTTGGCATTTAGAGTGGAATCGCCAAAAAACGCAAGAGAACTTTGGCGATACTGGTCTAAACGCACGATATCTCCAAGATATGGTGCGATACTGGTTCAAACGCACGATATCTCCAGGATATGGTGCGATACTGGTCTAAACGCACGATATCTCCAAGATATGGTGCGATAGTGGCTCAAACGCACGATATCTCCAGGATATGGTGCGATAGTGGTCTAAACGCACGATATCTCCAAGATATGGTGCGATACTGGTCCAAACGCACGATATCTCCAAGATATGGTGCGATACTGGTTCAAACGCACGATATCTCCAGGATATGGTGCGATAGTGGCTCAAACGCACGATATCTCCAGGATATGGTGCGATACTGGTCCAAACGCACGATATCTCCAAGATATGGTGCGATAGTGGTCCAAACGCACGATATCTCCAAGATATGGTGCGATACTGGTTCAAACGCACGATATCTCCAGGATATGGTGCGATACTGGTCCAAACGCACGATATCTCCAAGATATGGTGCGATACTGGTTCAAACGCACGATATCTCCAAGATATGGTGCGATACTGGTTCAAACGCACGATATCTCCAGGATATGGTGCGATAGTGGCTCAAACGCACGATATCTCCAAGATGAACTGACCCCTGTCAAGTAGACAACTAAAAAATGAAATTTGGACTGTCTTCATATTCAAGCTATGAAGGCAGCCATTTTTAATGTAATTCGATCTTCATTAAAAAACTTAATGTATTGGTTGATACTATATTTTGCCTTTTCAATATTTTCAAAACTATGTTTTTTACTACCTCTAAATAATTCGCTTTTTAAGATACCCCAAACATTCTCCATAGGTCCATTATCAATGCACTTGCTTACACGAGACATACTTTGAATCATGCCATTATCTTTTAAAAGCTTTTTGAAAGTTGGACTTGTATATTGATAACCTCTATCGCTATGTAATAAAATATCCTTGGTATTTCTACCTTTCATAGCTTTTTTTAATGTTTTAAATACAAATTCATTATTGTTGGATAAATTGATTTCATGACTGATTATTTTTTTACTACCTAAATCATAAATTGAACTTAAATAAGCTTTCTGACCGTTGTTCAATCTAAATTCAGTCACATCAGTTAGCCATTTTTTATTCGGGACTGTTTCATTAAATTCACGATTAAGTACATTTTCTGCTACATAAGCAGGTGTGTTCTGTATATATTTCTTTCGTTTCCTACGGATAACTGCTTTCAATCCTAGTTGTTTCATTAGTCTGTGTATGCGTTTATGATTAACTTTTTTCTGTAACTTCAATCTAATATAAATATATATACGTCTATAACCGTAAATACCTTCATACTTATCATAGATATCTATGATATCGCTGATTAATTCTTTGTTTTCTAGTTCTAATAGTGGTGCCTTTCGGCTCAACCACTTATAATAACTCGCTCTAGAAATTTCTAGTACTTCGCATAACCATACTATTGGATAAGTATCTTTTAGCGATTTGACCGTTTTGTAGGATGCTTCTTGCCTGATCTTTGTTTCATCAACTGCCTTTCTATCTCTTCCTCCTTTTTTAATACTTCATTTTCCATTTCTAAATATTTATTTCTTTCTTCAAGCGCTTTTATACGGGCGTTCAACTCTTCTTCTGATGTCATGATGCTTTGTGGTTTACCTTTACCTCTGCCATCAATAAGGCCATCTTTACCGTGTTCTTTATATTTTTGAATCCAACTGTAAAGTTGGCTATATTTTAAATTGAATTTTTCTGACGCTTCTTTGTAAGTTATATTGTGATCTAAGCAATATTTTACAATCTCAATTCTTTCTTCTACTGTCGTTTTTTTAGGATTCACGATATACACCTCGGGTTCATCTGATTTGTTTTTCTTACCCTCAGTATACTGGTTTATCCATAGACGTACAGTTGATTTACTTCTTATATTATATTTAATGGCTAAACCTTCTAGTGAAATACCTTTATTAAAATAATCTTGAGCTAACTTCTCTTTCATCTTCTTCGAATATTTTTTATAAGAAGGTTGTGATATTAGAATATCTATACCGTGTTCAAGGTACATATGATATTTATATCTTAGTTCTTTCGAATCATAATTCAGATTAAGTTTTCTTATAGCTGTTTCAAAGCTATAACCCTCCTCAACTATTTCAAATAATTTTAGAAATGTCTCAACAGATAACTTCATTTTTCTCTTCATATATAAAAACTCCCTTCAAAGTTTTGTTTTTTTACTGTCTACTTTGAAGGGAGCATATCAAGATATGGTGCGATACTGGTCTAAACGCACGATATCGCCCTCGATATCATGCGTTTCCCCATTCTAAATTGTTACATCGTTCCAATCTACAGATACAATTTACACAACAATTGTAATAATATTTCAAAAATGAGATAATAAAAGCGATTCCAATAAGGAGTGGTGTTGAAATGTTAGGTTTTTCTGTGTATCTTGGTGAACGGTTTGATGAGTCGTATATAGAATCGATGTTGTGTGATGGTTTTAAGTATATTTTTACGTCTCTCCAAATTCCTGAAGATGATCAAAGTCTTTATTTAACGCAATTAAAGAAGCTTCATTCGATTGTTGGCGATAGGGCGGAGATTATTGCGGATGCGAATCCTGATACTTTTAAAAAGTTAGGGTTGTCTTATGATGAACCTGGTTCTATTAGGGAAGCGGGGATTGATTTTATTAGGTTAGATATTTCTTTAGATGTGAATGAAATTGTTTCGTTATTGAATGAAGTTAAGGTTGTTTGTAATGCGAGTACGGATGCGATTTCGTTATTGCATCGTTTAAAAGAAAAGCATGTTGATTTGTCCAAAGTTATGGTTGCGCATAATTATTACCCTCGTCCTGAAACTGGACTAGCACGTGATTTTTTTATATCTCAAAATGAAAAGATTAAAAATGATTTTCCGGACGTTTCAATTATGGCGTTCGTGCCTGGTACAAAGTTAAGGGGTCCAATTTTTAAAGGTTTACCTACATTAGAAGATCACAGAAATATACATCCTTTAGTAGCTGCTTATGACTTATTAAAATGTGGCGTAGATGATATTTGTATAGGGGATAGCTATATCGATGAATCTATTTTATTTCAATTCAAGTCCTATTTTCAAAATGGAATTGTATCATTGCACGTGAATTCTGAATCGGAACATTTGAATGATGTAATTGGGAGAACTTTTCATAATAGAAAAGACGAAGCAAGGGACGTTGTGAGAGCAGAGGAAGCGAGACAGACATTTCGTAATGAAGTTAATCCTCACAACACAACAGAAAGAGTAAGGGGTGCTATAACTTTAGACAATGTGAAGTATGGTCGTTATATGAATGAGCTACAAATTGTGAAAGTTCATTTAGAACGCAATGAAGCGGTTAATGTTATAGGGCAGGTTTGTGAAAAAGATTTGGATTGCATCAATATGATTGGATCTGGACAAGCATTCCAGTTTATAAAGGGGGATTCATAGATGGATATAAGTAAATTAACGACAGAAACGAGAAATGAACATTCAGCACAGTTAGATACATTAACGCCTGAACAATTTGTCGATGTTATGAATAACGAAGATCAAAAAGTAGCATTACAAATAAAAAAAGAAAATCAAGCAATTGCGAACGTCATTAAACGTGTTATAACGGGCTTAAGCAAAGGTGGACGATTAATTTATATGGGTGCAGGAACGAGTGGAAGGTTAGGTGTGTTAGATGCAGCTGAATGTGTGCCGACTTTTGGTGTGACATCTGATGTTGTAGTTGGTTTGATTGCAGGGGGCAGTCAAGCTATGACAACTGCAGTAGAAGGGGCAGAAGATGATCAAAGTCTAGGTGAACAAGATTTAGTAAACTTAAAAATCAATGAAAATGACACAGTTATTGGTATTGCTGCAAGTGGTCGCACACCTTATGTCATAGGTGGACTGAAATATGCTCAAAGTATCAATGTTCCAACTGGTTGCGTGACATGTAATAAAAATTCCGAAATCGGTAAATATGCTGATTATCCAATACAAGTAGACGTCGGACCAGAAGTGTTAACAGGTTCAACAAGATTAAAAGCGGGTACTGCTCAAAAATTAATTCTTAATATGATTTCAACAGGTGCGATGGTTGGTATTGGAAAAGTTTATGAAAATTTAATGATTGATGTGAAACCAACAAATGAAAAGCTTGTTCAAAGAGCAATCAATATTATTCAAGAAGTATTAGATTGTACGGATGAAGAAAGTTTAAAGCTTTTTAAAGACAGTGATGAGAATGTGAAAGTAGCAATCGTGATGGGGATGCACCGTGTTTCTAAAGATGAAGCGATAGAAAAGATAAACAAAGCTAAAGGGTTTGTGAGAAATACTTAATTAAACAAAGGGGTGGTTTGTTATGTCTAAAGAAAGAGAGATTGCTCAAAACATATTAATCGAAGTTGGCGGCAAAGACAATTTAGAAAAAGTTATTCACTGTATGACGCGTGTAAGAATGAGTATTGTAGACTATGACAAAGTTAATATTGAAGGGTTAAAGAATATTAAAGGGGTTATGGGTGTTGTTGAAGATGACATGCTTCAAGTAGTAATCGGACCAGGTACAGTAAATAAAGTTGCTAATGAAATGAGCGATATGATTGGTGTATCTTTAGGTGAAACGATTAAACATAAAGAAAGTAACAAAGACAAAGTAGAAAAAGAAGCGGATTTATTTAAGCAAAATATCAATAAAAGAAATCAAACACCATTTAAAAAAGTATTAAGATCTATTGCGAATATTTTTGTACCTTTAATTCCAGCGTTTGTTGGTGCAGGGTTAATTGGCGGTATTTCAGCAGTTCTATCCAATATGTTAGCGGCTGGTACAATCGATGGCGCGACTTGGGAACAATTTGTATTAATATTTGATATCATCAAAAACGGTATTTTTGCTTACTTAGTCATTTATGTCGGCATTAATGCGGCTAAAGAATTTGGAGCTACACCTGGTCTTGGTGGTGTTATCGGTGGTACGACTATGCTGACAGGTATGACTGCAGATAGTCCTATCAAAAATATATTTAACGGTGAACCATTAGCAGCAGGACAAGGTGGTGTCATCGGTGTTATTATTGCCGTTTGGATATTATCTTTAATTGAGAAGAAACTACACAAAATTGTACCTAGTGCAGTCGATATTATCGTAACACCAACTGTTACATTATTTATTATGGGACTGGCGACGATATTCTTAATTATGCCAATCGCAGGTTTTATTTCAAATGGACTGTTAGGCGGAATTAATTGGGTATTAGACATTGGTGGTGCATTTAGTGGATTTGTATTAGGTGCGACATTCTTACCATTAGTTATGTTTGGATTACATCAAGTATTAACACCTATTCATATTGAAATGATTAATCAATCAGGCGCTACGTATTTACTTCCAATACTTGCGATGGCTGGTGCAGGACAAGTTGGCGCAGCATTTGCATTATGGGTTAAATGTAGAAAAAATAAAAAAATTGTTAACCTATTAAAAGGGGCATTACCTGTAGGGGTACTTGGTATAGGTGAACCATTAATTTACGGTGTTACGCTTCCATTAGGTCGACCATTTATCACAGCTTGTATCGGTGGTGGTATCGGTGGTGCTGTTGTCGGTGGAATTGGACATATAGGTGCAACTGCAATCGGTCCAAGTGGCGTTTCATTAATACCACTTATTTCAGATAACATGTATTTAGGTTATATTGCTGGTTTATTAGCCGGATACTTAGGTGGATTCGTTGCAACTTATCTCTTTGGAACGAACAAAGAAATGACAGCACCACAAGAATTGGATGAGGATTGATCTTATGGAACATCAACATTTACTCATTTATATTAAAGAACAATTGTCTAACTTAACGAAACATGAAAAACGAATCGCGCAATATATTTTAGATAATCCTGAAAATACCATTCATCTAAGCGCAAAAGAATTAGGGAATTTAACAAATACGAGTGCAGCATCTGTTATACGTTGCACCCACAAATTGAATTTTAAAGGATTTACAGATTTAAAATTAGGTTTATCGAGATATATGCCTCAACACGAAAGAAGTATATATCAAGAAATTAAACAAGACGAAAGCGTCGAATCTATTAGTAAAAAATTTTTATCAAGAGCTTCTCATAGCATTGAAATGACCGAGCGTGCTATTTCATCTGAAAGTGTTAACGAAATTGTAGATCAACTGTATAAAGTGAATACGATCATTGTATTTGGAGTCGGTGCTTCTAGCTTAGTTGCACAAGATTTATTTCAAAAATTCACTCGAATCGGTAAACAAGTTATTTATTCATTAGATACACACTTTTTAGCAACAGCCATTGCTTCAAATGAAAATAACTGTGTATTTGTAGGAATTTCTAATTCTGGTGAAAATAATGAGACACTGTCATTAGTCAAAGTAGCGCAGAAATATAATGTAAAAATAATCGGTTTAACGCAATCTGAAAATGCAGCGCTTGCTAAAAAGTCGGATTACTATTTAATTCATGACGCGAGTTCAGAAGAAAGTTTAAGATTTGCTGCAACAAGTTCACTCATTTCACAACTCATGACAATCGATATTTTATTCTATAGTTACTTATCAAGAAATTATAATGAACACGTTATGACGATGAGTAAAACAAGAGATGCTGTCGAGTTATATATAGAATAGTTTTGAATACTAAAAATATTTTTAAACAATTGCTTATATTTGGTTTATATGGGTATATATTCTATATCGGAAGGAAGTGATCTTTATGGCGAAGGTTAATAAGAAAAACTATACTGCTAGAATAAAAGACGTAGCAAAAAAGTATAATTTAGAAGATGAACAAATGCGGAAATTATTAGATTTACCAAAAGAAAAATACACATTACTCATACATGGTAATCAAGGTGTACTGACAGATAAACAAAGAAATGGCATTGAAAAAAGGTTGAATCACTTTGAATCTATTGGTGACAATAAAGATGCATTAAAATATTCTAAACACTTTATTGAAAAAACATTGAAAAAAGAGTACAATTTAACTAATAAAACAATTGCCAAATTATGTAATGTTAAAAAGAAAACAATTAAAAGTCTTTTAAATAACAAAAAAATTGATAGAAAAGAAGAAAGAAATCTCATATTAAATGTTCTTCAACTTTATGAAACTTTAAAAACAGTCAACTAAGTATTCGCCATAAATTTCATATTTTAAGAATTAAAGAAAGTTAGCGTGGAATGATGAAACAAGTTGAAATAATTAGAATACTAGATGACACGTCGTTTGTAATAAACGCCGGTTCAGAAAGACAGTTAGAACCAGGGTTTTTCATAGATGTGTTGAAGCGTGATAAATCTTACAAATATATTGCGAAAGTAGAAGAAGTCTATTCAGAATTATCTTTATGTAGAAGATACGGAGAACAAAGACTATTTTACGGGGACGTTGTAAGAATTAGATATCCAGAAAATGAAGAGAACCAAGTTAAAACGAAAGTTATTAAATCTAAAAAATATAAAAGAAAACGCAAAAAGAGAGGATGAGATCGCCGAATCTCATCCTCTTTCCCGTTTAATATGTCAAAAAATTTAAAACAAGTAACGTTTAGATTTACAAGGATTACTTTATCATATGATGTATAGATTTTCCATAAATAACAATTAAGAGGTAAAAATAATACGCAATATTGTAACATTATACATGACTATTTACCTCTAATGAGTAATAACCATTATTTAATAAAAATATAAATATTACGTGATTGTTTTATACATGTTGGCAAATTATAAAAAATAATTGTATAATGAAGAAAAAATAGAATGGACTGAAGAATAAGTGACAAATAAATATGAGCGTTCTGGAAAGAAACCAAAGTCAGCTGCTTTTAAAATAGTTACTACAATTATTATTATTTTATTAATTGTGTTCTTATTAGTAATTGCGTTTTTTGTATATAAATTTTTTGCATTAGGAAATTCAATACATAATCCACTAGATCGAGATAAATCAGAATTAAGAAAGAATGCAGTAAATACAAATGGTGATCCAATTTCAATCGCACTGTTTGGTATTGACTCTGATTCTACAAGAGCTGCACAAAACGGCGGACAAAGATCAGATTCAATCGTATTGTTATCAATTAACCCTGATAAGAAGAAAACAGTAATGGTAAGTGTTCCTAGGGATACAAGAGCTAAAATAGTAGGACATGACTCTGTAGAAAAAATTAACCATGCATATGCATATGGTGGACCAAAAATGGCAATCAATTCATTAGAAAAACTTATGAATGTACCAATTGACCATTACGCATCTATTAACATGGACGGCGTTAAAGATTTAGTTGACCATGCAGGTGGCGTTACAGTTAAGAGTAATGGAACGTTTACAGCTAAAGGCAAATCATACGTTAAAGGTCAAAAGTATAAATTAGACGGTAAAGAAGCACTTGCATTCATCAGAAGTAGAAAAGAAGATGGAGCAGGCGGAGATTTTGGTAGACAAGAACGACAACAGTTAGTTATTCAATCACTAGCTAACGAACTTATAAGCGTAGGTTCATTACCTAAGATTAACCAAATCTTTGATACATTAGGTGACAATGTTCAAACAGACATGAAGATCACTCAAATTAACGATGTAAGATCTAATTATAGTGACGCTTTAGATAATGTTGATCGTAATCAATTATCAGGAGAAAATACAATCTTAGACGACGGATTATATTACTTCCTTCCTAGTGATGCGAGTAAAAAACAAGTCGTAGATGCCTATAGAAAAAATTTAGGCTTAGATGAATAATAGATAAAATTAAAAGAGATAAAATGCTTAGTAACAAGCATTTTATCTCTTTTTTTGATTGTATGTAAATTTACTTGTTGGGAAACGCACCATATCTTGGAAATATCGTGCGTTTGAACCATTATCGCACCATATCTTGGAGATATCGTGCGTTTAGACCAGTATCGCACCATATCTTGGAGATATCGTGCGTTTAGCCCAGTATCGCACCATATCTTGGAGATATCGTGCGTTTGAACCATTATCGCACCATATCTTGGAAATATCGTGCGTTTGACCCATTATCGCACCATATCTTGATATGCTCCCTTCAAAGTAGACAGTAAAAAAACAAAACTTTGAAGGGAGTTTTTATATATGAAGAGAAAAATGAAGTTATCTGTTGAGACATTTCTAAAATTATTTGAAATAGTTGAGGAGGGTTATAGCTTTGAAACAGCTATAAGAAAACTTAATCTGAATTATGATTCGAAAGAACTAAGATATAAATATCATATGTACCTTGAACACGGTATAGATATTCTAATATCACAACCTTCTTATAAAAAATATTCGAAGAAGATGAAAGAGAAGTTAGCTCAAGATTATTTTAATAAAGGTATTTCACTAGAAGGTTTAGCCATTAAATATAATATAAGAAGTAAATCAACTGTACGTCTATGGATAAACCAGTATACTGAGGGTAAGAAAAACAAATCAGATGAACCCGAGGTGTATATCGTGAATCCTAAAAAAACGACAGTAGAAGAAAGAATTGAGATTGTAAAATATTGCTTAGATCACAATATAACTTACAAAGAAGCGTCAGAAAAATTCAATTTAAAATATAGCCAACTTTACAGTTGGATTCAAAAATATAAAGAACACGGTAAAGATGGCCTTATTGATGGCAGAGGTAAAGGTAAACCACAAAGCATCATGACATCAGAAGAAGAGTTGAACGCCCGTATAAAAGCGCTTGAAGAAAGAAATAAATATTTAGAAATGGAAAATGAAGTATTAAAAAAGGAGGAAGAGATAGAAAGGCAGTTGATGAAACAAAGATCAGGCAAGAAGCATCCTACAAAACGGTCAAATCGCTAAAAGATACTTATCCAATAGTATGGTTATGCGAAGTACTAGAAATTTCTAGAGCGAGTTATTATAAGTGGTTGAGCCGAAAGGCACCACTATTAGAACTAGAAAACAAAGAATTAATCAGCGATATCATAGATATCTATGATAAGTATGAAGGTATTTACGGTTATAGACGTATATATATTTATATTAGATTGAAGTTACAGAAAAAAGTTAATCATAAACGCATACACAGACTAATGAAACAACTAGGATTGAAAGCAGTTATCCGTAGGAAACGAAAGAAATATATACAGAACACACCTGCTTATGTAGCAGAAAATGTACTTAATCGTGAATTTAATGAAACAGTCCCGAATAAAAAATGGCTAACTGATGTGACTGAATTTAGATTGAACAACGGTCAGAAAGCTTATTTAAGTTCAATTTATGATTTAGGTAGTAAAAAAATAATCAGTCATGAAATCAATTTATCCAACAATAATGAATTTGTATTTAAAACATTAAAAAAAGCTATGAAAGGTAGAAATACCAAGGATATTTTATTACATAGCGATAGAGGTTATCAATATACAAGTCCAACTTTCAAAAAGCTTTTAAAAGATAATGGCATGATTCAAAGTATGTCTCGTGTAAGCAAGTGCATTGATAATGGACCTATGGAGAATGTTTGGGGTATCTTAAAAAGCGAATTATTTAGAGGTAGTAAAAAACATAGTTTTGAAAATATTGAAAAGGCAAAATATAGTATCAACCAATACATTAAGTTTTTTAATGAAGATCGAATTACATTAAAAATGGCTGCCTTCATAGCTTGAATATGAAGACAGTCCAAATTTCATTTTTTAGTTGTCTACTTGACAGGGGTCAGTTCATCTTGGAGATATCGTGCGTTTGAACCAGTATCGCACCATATCTTGGAAATATCGTGCGTTTGACCCATTATCGCACCATATCTTGGAGATATCGTGCGTTTGAGCCAGTATCGCACGATATCTCGGCGATATCGTGCGTTTGAACCATTATCGCACCATATCTTGGAAATATCGTGCGTTTGAACCATTATCGCACCATATCTTGGAAATATCGTGCGTTTGGATACCAAAATCGCCAAAGTTCTCCGACGATTTTTGGCGATTTCCCTACAAATCGCCAAAGTTCTCCAACGATTTTTGTCGATTTCCCTCAAAACGCCAAAGTTCTCCAACGATTTTTGTCGATTTCCCTACAAATCGCCAAAGTTCTCCAACGATTTTTGTCGATTTCCCTACAAATCGCCAAAGTTCTCTTTTTGTTAATTCAATTTCTGAATAATGAGCAGCTTAATTCCGTTTGTCTTTATATAATATGTTTCGTTTACATTTTTTGAATTAAAATCTGCCATTTCTATATCAGGTGAGCAGTATCGTTCTAACAATGCTGTATTCAAATAATCTAAATTATCATGATTGCTATCAAGGTTTCTTATTGCTTTAAAAATATTTCCGTTATCTTGGTCAAAAGTGATATTCGTAACTCTGAATGTATCGAATGGTATATCATGATAGGATAATATAAGTCCGATATTATTCTGGTAGTTTATATCGTTTGGATGATAAAGTTCATAGTTAAACATTAAGAAAAAGATTTTATTTTGCATTTCTAATTTTATATAATTTGTGCCTTCTACAAATTCAGTATCATTAAAGTAGGTTAGTATGAATAACAAGTAATTCATAGGACTTTTACAGTGGTGCTTTAAATATAAAGATAATGGTTGCTTAATAGATGCATATTTTTTTGATGATTCTTCCATTAACCAAAAGCCTAATCCTGATACATGTTCTGTAATATCCAACAAATGATGGAGAATAATAGATGCATTGAAATAAAAGTCGCTTGTCGTTTTAGAATCGCCGTTGATAATATTCCATTCCATAGGTACAACGTTCTTACTTTGATTTTTTAAATATTTTAAATTGTTAACGAGCTTTTTAGAATAGCGATTTGTGATATTCACGAGGTCAGAATTATTCATCTCACTCATATTGTATAAATCATTAAAGTTATAAATGACAGCGAAAGAATCGACTTCTGAACATAACTGCATATTTATATTTAATTCTTTATAATCGTATTCAAACGGATTTGGCGCATTAATCATAATTTGTATATCTGATATTCTATCTCTAAGTGCTTTAATTTGAGTTTGTAAATGAACAACATCCTCATGTCCAATATCAAAGTAAATTTCTCCATGTTTATTATCAAAATAATTGTAAATGACATCAATAAACTCTTGCCAATTATTTTTGAAATTTTTATCATGCACATCAAAATCATATAATTTGATACATGGCACAATTCTCGTATCTGAAAACATACTTAAACAAAAGGCTAAGTTTTGTTTATATAGCGTTTTTTGTTCATCATTGAAAAAAGATCTTAAAGAACAGTGAATAACAAAAATAGGTGATTTAGGGATTTTTTCTATTGTTTCTAAAATTGTATTTAGAAAAGGTGTATAAAAATTAGTAACATCACCTATATGTAAATAAGTTTTATGATCGGCTGATAGTTTTCTTATTGGAACGTCATTGAATGATAGCTGCTTATATTCATGTACAAGTGAACGATTAAACATCATTTTTTGTAATTTAGAGATGAGTAATAATTTATTATCATCAGTCAGGACGTCTTGTTTTTTAATAACTTTATTTTGTTGATATTTTAATCGATATTGTTTAGGTGTTAAATGAAACTGTTCTTTGAATTGACGATTAAAATTATGATAACTAGAAAACCCGTGATTATACGCAATTTGTTCAACTTTAAACTGTGTGAATAATAAAGCATAAGTTGCTTTGAATAATCGTGTTTCTTTCAAATACTGAGTAAAAGTTAACCCCATTTGTCTAGAAAATTCTCTAGATAAATGTTCAGGCGAAATATAAAAATGATCAGCTAATAAATTAAGAGAAATCTTTTCTTGATAATGTTCTTCAATATATTGTTTCACTTTATGAATAAGTCCCGTTAAAGCCATTTCAGATTGACCATTATAATTTGCTTCCTTTTTAAAACGTTCATACATAATTCTATAAATGTCGACGATATATTGGCTTCTTCTTATCTTTACATCTGTTAAATCAGCTAATATCGCTTTTATAAATAAGTCCTTAATTTGATGTTTATACTTATCTAATTGGTCCATTTTTGATGTTTCAGGTATCCAGTAACGGAAAGATTTTTCTCCACTTAAACTCTCCATCATCGAATAACTCATATGCAAAATAGCGATTAAACCTTCATTTATTATAGGTAAGTAATTGTCATTGTCTTGTAAATAAAATAAATCCCCGACACTAAAAGCGTGGGTCATTTGATTTAAAGTTAATATTGCACTACCTTCAAATACAAAACATAATGAACCGTGACCAAGCTTTTTAGGATTAACAATTCTTTCATTATGTAGCGTAATTTCATAGTTATACAAAATATCACCCCGTTTGTAGTCGAAATTTAATATATAATATCAAATTTCGTCAATTTATCGTTTTATAATATATTATCACATCAAAAATTGTAAGTAAATGTTACTTTTTTGTATAAAATGATTAAATTAGCTTGTAAGAAATCAATTATTTTAACTGATTTAATCAAAAAATGAATATAGAATTCTTTACAATAATAATTAATGAAGTTTATGTATTGCAAACTATTAAAATTGTGTGCAGATTTAATCGGGAGGTAAATGTAATGATAGAAACGTTTAATAAAACTGTTCAAGAGATGATAGATTATGAAAACAAAATTACAAATTTGAAAAATGAAAAGCGCTTAACACTAGTTGATTTTATAATACTAGAAGAAATATTTAGCGCTGAAGAAATTACAATTAAGGAAATATTAAATGGTAAATTAACCGAGTTACATACGCGACCTTCTAATATCGGGACAAACTTAGCTAAATTATATAGAAGGAATTTAGTTCAAAAGTATAGAAGCGAACAAGATGAAAGAAAAGTTTATTACTATATGGATGAAACTCAAAAAGAAAAATATGAGAAAATAATAAACGATATTTAATAAAATTAACCGATTAAAAACTCGCTTGCCTAGGGTACAGTCTCAGCCTGTAGTCTTCGACTCGTACTATTCCCTCAGGCGTCTCGTTTTTAATCGGTTTTTAAATTTTAACAGTCAGAATTCTGAATAATGATCGTTAGAACCCGCTAACGGTCAGAATTCCGAATAATGGTCGTTAGAATCCGCTAACGGTCACAATTCCGAATAATGGTCGTTAGAATCCGCTAACGGTCAAAATTCCGAATAATGGTCGTTAGAACCCGCTAACGGTCAGAATTCCGAATAATGGTCGTTAGAATCCGCTAACGGTCAGAATTCCAAATAATGGTCGTTAGAACTCGCTAACGGTCACAATTCCGAATAATGGTCGTTAGAACCGGCTAACGGTCAGAATTCCAAATAATGATCGTTAGAACAAAAAACTTACCAACAATTTAACTTTGTCGACAGTCAAAAATAAAAAAAACACCGATCCAGGTTCAAGCTGAACCAAGGATCGGTGTTTTTTATCATATAAGGATGGGTAATATGTTACTACTTGATTAAAGTTCGTGTGTTTCGTTCTACATATTGTGCAGAGTGAATAGATACTAATTCACCTTTTGATAAATCAAATATGTTTAACCCTAAAATATTATTCATCGCATCTCTTACGATTTCTTCTTTGAGATCAGTTTTAGGATTATGAATTTGAAGTGTGAATGTTTTCTCTGTTGATGTTTTAAATGTGAGTTCTAATACGCGTCTCATTATTTTCACCTCCTGTTTATTTTCTTCGACAGAATTATTCTTCTATCTGAATAGTTTTGACGATATACACGTCTTTGAATTTTTCATCAGATAATGTTTCGATGATACTTTTGAAAGTTGAAACTTGTTCGTTTGTAACGTTTAAATTAATTGCGTTGAATTTTCTTTGAACAGTTTTTACTTTTGAGTTGTCATCTAAATACTGATGCAACAAGATAATGTTGATATCTTTAACTTTTGACATTGTTATGACCTCCTTTCACTTTATATATCGAAATGAATATTGAAAAACGACAATAAAAAAAGTGAAATTTCTTCCATGTTACTCAAATATATATTATTATTAATATGTAGCTTAATTAGGAAGGATGGACGAAACTGATGCAACAAGTATCTCCAATTAAGAATAAAGACGATATTAGAGCAATGTATGAAGTTTTAAAATCGCATAGTGAAAGAGATTATTTATTATTTAGTTTAGCGATTCATACAGGAATTAAAGTGAATGAATTATTGAATTTAACAGTTCAAGATTTGCTCGATGATGAGCAGGATATTAAAAGTAACTGGATAAATGATGAGAAGGATTTAATTAAAGTTGTCATTCCATTACATTTAAGATCGAGTTTGTCAGCTTATATAAGATTTGAAATGCTTAATCGAGAAGATTTTGTTTTTAGGTCCATCAAAACAAAAAAGCAACTTTCTAGACAGCAGGCTTATAGAATTATTCATGTAGCTGCTGAAGAAGTAGGAGTAAAAAATATCGGATTATATTCTTTAAGAAAGACTTTTGCATATCATGCATTTAAATCTGGTATTTCGGTATCAATTATTCAAAAATATTTAGGTCATCAGTCTTTAATTGAAACATTGAAATTTATAGACGTAACGACTATTAAGAAAGAAACGACGATAGAACTCAATATATAGATAAGAAAGGAGAGTGTGTATGGCTTTAGTTTGGCTGTTTTTAATGATTATAGCTGTAATGGCTGTTGTACTTGTAACTTTAAACACTCAATTTAGTCGCTTTGCTGGCTGGATAAGTTTAATAGCCCCTTTATTAAGTTCCATTTATTTTTTAAGTCAAATTAAAAAAATATATAGTGGCAAAACTGTTTCTTATTTTCAAGAATGGATACCTATTATTGATGTGAATTTAGATTTTAGATTAGATGGACTATCTTTAATCTTTGCATTACTCATTTCACTTATTGGTGTAGGCGTTTTTGTATACGCTATATATTATTTATCACCTAAGAAAGATAACCTTCCAAGATTTTATACTTATTTACTCATGTTTATGTTAGCGATGTTAGGTGTTGTACTTTCTAACAACACAATTTTACTTTATACATTTTGGGAATTAACGAGTATTTCTTCATTCTTACTTATTTCTTATTGGTATCAAAGTGAGAAGAGTCAAGAAGGGGCACTTAAGTCATTTTTAATTACCGTATTTGGCGGTATGGCGATGCTCGTTGGATTAATTTTGTTATATAACATTACGGGTACGAATACGATATCTGAACAAGTTGGCATGGTAGATAAAGTATTTCAATCACCATGGTTTGTGCTCGCTGTTATTTTAATTTTACTTGGTGCTTTTACAAAATCAGCACAATTTCCTTTCCACATTTGGCTACCGGACGCAATGGAAGCACCAACACCTGTAAGTGCTTATTTACACTCAGCAACAATGGTTAAAGCAGGATTGTATTTATTGCTTAGATTCACTCCGATTATCGGTCAAAGTGAGTGGGTTGTTTATACAGTTGTTGCAGTCGGTTTAATAACATTATTAGTCGGTTCATTCTTTGCGGTTAGTAAAAATGATTTAAAAGCACTGCTCGCTTATTCAACAATCAGTCAACTCGGTATGATTATGACGATGATTGGATTAGGATTACTCGCTTTTAATAGTAGATTTGAAGCAAATAATGAAATTTTCATAGCAAGTTTGTTTGCTGCATTATTCCATTTAATTAATCATGCGATATTTAAAAGTGCACTCTTTATGGGTGTCGGTATTATTGACCACGAAACAGGTACGAGAGAAATTGAAAAACTTGGTGGTTTAAGAAAAATTATGCCTGTAACTGCAATTGTTATGTCAATCAGTGCTTTATCAATGGCAGGTATTCCATTGTTTAATGGATTTTTAAGTAAGGAAGAGTTCTTCGCAAGTCTAGTCGAAACTGGACATGTCGATATATACAATCAAGTCATGTCGATTGTTATGATTCTAGCAGGCTTTATAGGTAGTATTTTTACTTTTGTTTATTGTTTTAAAATTATTAAAGAACCATTTTTCGGAAAAATGAATGAAAAGTTGTTACCTAAAGTGCCTAAACATGACGGTGGAGGATTATTAATTGCACCGATCGTTATCACTTTATTTGTACCAATCATTTTCTTTATTCCAAACGTACTTGGAGAATATTTAATAGGTCCTGCTTTGCGTGATATATTCCATTCAGCTGAAATAATGAATGATTTACCACATATTAAAGCATGGCACGGTTTTACAATTGAATTATTTTTAACGCTTGGTATTTATATTGTGGGAACGTTGCTCATTCTCTTGCCTAAATGGAAAGTGATATATAGTAAGATCTCTAAAAACTTTGAGATAAATGAAATTTATTATAAGGGCATGAATACTTTAGATCGAGTGAGTGCATTTTCTATCAAATCCATTATGAATAATAAATTGAATCAATATTTACACATTATTTATTTATTATTCTTCGCGATTATGGGTTACGGTATTTACAAAGTCGGTATTCATGGTATTTCTTACTATCATATTACGGAAGTATCAACATTTGAAATTATATTTTTAATTAATATTGTGATTACAGCAACCGCATTAATGTTTATTCGTGAAAGAATGGCCATGACTATTCTTAATGGTGTCATTGGTTATTCTATGGCAATTTTATTTATATTTATGAAAGCACCAGATTTAGCTTTAACACAACTTGTCATTGAAACAATCACAACAGTTTTATTTTTATTAGTGTTTTATCATTTACCGAATGTTCAAAAAGACAAGTCAAATCCTTTAGGGGTGAGCCTTAAACTTGGTATTTCATTGTTGATGGCAATATTTGTTGTCGTATTTGTCATTACGATGCAGCAAGATAGCTTATTCGACAAAATATCACATTACTATGATAATGCGTACGAATTAGCTGGCGTTAAAAATATCGTAAACGCGATATTAGGAGATTTCCGTGCATTAGATACAATGCTCGAAGGTATTGTTATATTGATAGCTGGTTTAGGAATTTATACATTAGTCAAATTTAAGATAAGAAATGGTGATCATTATGAAAGAAAATGATGTAGTACTAGAAACTATATCCAAAATAGCAATTTTTATCATTTTGACATTCGGATTTTATATATTTTTTGCTGGACATGATAACCCTGGCGGTGGATTTATTGGCGGTTTAGTTTTTAGTTCTGCTTTTATATTAATGTTTTTAGCATTTGATGTAGAAACAGTTATACATTCATTACCGCTTGATTTTAGAGCAGTAACAATTATTGGATGTTTAATTTCATTAACGACTGCAATTGTACCTATGTTCTTTGGTCATCCTATGCTATCGCACGAAGATGGTTATATAAATATAGCATTATTAGGAGAAATTCATTTATCAAGTGTTACTTTATTCGAACTCGGTATATTGTTTACCGTAGTAGGTTCAGTAGTAACAATCATGCTTGCGATTAGTGGTGATAACAGTTGAATTTAATACTTGTCATTATAATTGGTGTCCTTGCATTTGTCGGAACATATATGATTTTATCTAAAAACTTAATTCGAATTGTTATTGGAACAGCAATATACTCCCATGTAGCAAACTTAATGATACTTTCAATGAGTGAATTTGGTGGTCAAAATGAACCATTAATTAGTGGGAACGGTAAAGATTACGTTGATCCTTTACCTCAAGCTTTAATATTAACTGCAATTGTCATTAGTTTTGCTATAACTGCATTCTTACTTGTTCTCGTATATAGAACATTTAAATTAACAAAAGTGAATAGAATAGAGGCGTTACGCGGTGAGGATGAAGAAGTAGATGAATAACTTAATACTAATACCATTATTTGTTCCTTTAATAATAGGATTAATACTATTCTTCTTTAAAGAACGATTAACATTGACGAGACGTATCGCAATAACAAGTCTTACATTGACAACATTCATCACAGGTTGGATGTTAGTACATGTAACGATGAATAAACCATTAGTTATCAACTTTGGTGATTGGAAACCGCCATATGGTGTGCAATTTGTAGGAGATGAATTAGGACTATTATTTACAACTATTTCTTGTTTCGTTGTTACTGTTATTATTTATTTTGGATTTGGGAAACGAGAAAGAGCAGCGAATAAATATTTCTTACCATCTTTCATATTATTCTTGTTAAGTGGTGTAAACGGAAGCTTTTTAACGGCTGATATATTCAACTTATACATTATGTTTGAAATTATGTTATTAGCATCTTTCGTTTTACTAACATTAGGACAATCTATAGAACAATTAAGAGCAAGTATTATATATGTTGTGCTTAATGTAGTGAGTTCTTGGTTCTTCTTAATGGGTGTTGCATATTTATATGGTACGTTAGGTACTTTAAATTATGGACATATTGCGATGAGAATTAACGAAAGCGATCAACCAGCTACGACTACTTTAGTAGCCATTATTATGATATTTGTCTTTGGTGGTAAGGCCGCACTCGTTATGTTTATGTGGCTACCAAAAGCATATGCGGCATTGAATACAGAATTGGCAGCATTGTTCGCTAGTTTGATGACGAAAGTAGGGGTATATGCGCTCATACGTGTAATGGTTTTAATGTTTGATGAAAAACCTGAAGTGACGCATTCTTTACTTTATGTTATGGCGATTATTACGATGATTATCGGATGTATTGGCGTACTAGGTTTTAAAGATATAAAGAAAATTGCGGCTTACCAAGTCATCTTATCTATAGGATTTGCTGTTTTAGGACTGAGTGCTAATAATAAAGATGGCATATCTGGCGCTATATTCTATGTTGGCCACGATATGATTATTAAGACGCTATTGTTTTTAATAATAGGTACATTTGTACTATTAGCAGGTTCAAGATATTACGATCAATATGGTGGTTTAATCAAATATTATCCAAGTTTAGGGGTTATTTTCTTTATCACCATACTATCAATTGGAGGCGTTCCTCCATTTAGTGGATTTCCTGGGAAATTATTAATCATTAAAGGTGCACTAGAGAATGGTTATACATTTGGCGTCATCGTCATGATTCTTTCTAGTATTATCGCGATGTATAGCTTGTTAAGAATATTCTTAGTTATGTACTTTGGTATAGAAACGGTACCACAGGCAAAGAAAGTCATGCTTACTAAGAATAAATTATATGCGATGGTCATTCTTACGGTAGCGACGATTGCTCTAGGTATCGCATCACAATATGTATTAAATATTTCTGAATTGGCAGCTCAATTCAATATGGACGAAAATGCTTACTTTAAAGAAATTATTCCAAATGTAGAAGTGGAGGCGAAATAATAATGGCACAACTATTATTAAACATATTCATCGCCTTCTTATGGACTTTATTTCAAGATGAAGATAAATTTCATTTATCCACTTTTGTTTCAGGGTATTTGATAGGGATTATTATCGTATACTTGTTGCATAGATTTTTTGGACATGTATTTTATTTTAAAAAAGTTTGGGTCATTTTTAAATTTGTATGGGTATATAACTATCAACTAGTAACGTCTAGTATGACGACAATAAACTATATATTATTTAGAACACATAAAGTAAACCCAGGTCTTGTAACTTATGAAACTACGTTGAAACAAGATTGGGCAATTACACTATTAACGCTGTTGATCATGCTAACACCTGGATCAGTCGTGTTGAGGTTATCTCAAGATGGCACACGATTCTTTATACACGCTATAGACACATCAGAAAAAGAAAAACGTATTTTGAGGAAACAAATTAAAAAATATGAAAAATTAATCTGGGAGGTGCTTAAATAATGTCATTTATCATTTTAGCAATTATAAAAACAGCACTTTTTATATATGGTATCGCCATTATTGTAGTACTTTTCAGAACAATAATCGGTCCTACGACTGCAGATAGAGTGATTGCCTTTGATACTATTGGTGCGATATTAATATC
Organism: Mammaliicoccus sp. Marseille-Q6498; assembly: GCF_946151045.1. Classification (NCBI taxonomy): domain Bacteria; kingdom Bacillati; phylum Bacillota; class Bacilli; order Caryophanales; family Staphylococcaceae; genus Mammaliicoccus; species Mammaliicoccus sp. Marseille-Q6498. The sequence continues at coordinate 1,983,185 of NZ_OX267714.1, forward strand.
TGTAGTTGGACTGTTAAGTATCGTGTATGACACGTTTAGTTATTTAGAAGCAAGTTTAATTATTGCGATTTTATCATTCCTTAGTACTGTCGGGATTTCGCGCTTTATAGAAGGAGGTCGTGTCTTTGAATCTAAACGAGATCGTTAGTCTAATCGCAGCATTATCTATATTATTAGGTTCCATCGTCGCATTAATTAGTGCAATCGGATTAGTTAGATTTAGAGATTCCTTTCTAAGAAGTCATGCCGCTACAAAAAGCTCTACACTATCTGTGTTACTTACATTATCAGGTGTATTTATATATTTCTTAGCTATGGAAGATTACTTTAGTGTCCGTACGTTATTAACGATTTTATTTTTATACTTAACATCTCCAGTAGCTGGTCATATGATCATAAGAGCAGCATATAATTCTGGTTCGTATATGTATATGAATGAATTTGCGAAAAAAGGTACATCATTAAATTATGGCTTTGATAGAAAAGAATCTAAAAAAGATAGAAGAAAAAGAGCAGAAAAAAGAAGATTAATGAAGGAATCACATAAAGAATAAATAAGATATTATAAAACCCCCCGTGCCTGAACAATTTTTCAGGCATGGGGGTTTTCTTTATTTCATACTATGATGTATCGCTTCTACGTTATGTTTCATCATATTGTAATAAGAGTTTCCTTTTGAGTCTTTCGTTCCGATTGAATCTGTGAACACTTCATCTTTTATTTTTAAATTTGTTTCTTCAGCTAATGCTTGCATACTTTTCTTGTCTACACTTGTTTCAACTACGAGTGAAGAGATGTTATGTTCTTTAACAAACTTGATGGCTTGTTTCATTTGATCTGGGGTACCTTGTTTTTCAGTATTGATTTCCCAAATATAGCCGGGTTTAATACCGTATGATTTGGCAAAGTATTTAAATGCGCCTTCACTTGTGATAAATGCGCGTTTATCTTTTGGAATGTCATTAAATGCTTTTAACATTTTTTGATGTAATTTATCTAGTTTTTCTGTATATTTTTCAGCGTTTGCTTTGTATAGTTTACTATTGGATTGATCTAAGTTGCTTAAATGTTTTTCGATTGTTTGGACGTATTTAATACCATTTTCAATACTTAGCCATGCGTGTGGGTCCAGTTTGTTTTTATCTCCTTCACCGCCTTTTAAGTAAATAGGTTTAACGTCTTCGGTCGCTTTTATAACATTTTTATCTGTTAGTTTTTTACCTGCTTGTTCTAAAGCTTTTTTAAACCATCCATTGCCACTTTCTAAATTAAAGCCGTTGTATATCACAACATCTGCATCAGTTAACGCTTTAACGTCTTTAGGTTTAATTTCATATTCATGAGGGTCTTGTCCAACAGGAACGATACTTGTAACTTTAGCATTTGATTTTGTAATTTCTTTCGTCATATCTCCTAAAATTGAGTTTGTCGTCACGACTTTTAATTTTTTTGTGTCATCGGATGATGTTTGACTACATGCCGACAATAATAAAATAAGTGCAAGTATAGGGAATAGTAATTTTTTCATATAGTCCTCCTATGCTGATTTAATTTATGTATCATGAACGTTATGACATACGCTGCACAACTTGTGAGTACGATACATGCACCGCTTGGTAAATTATAAAGGTAACTGATATACATGCCACAGGCCGCACATATTGCACTAATGGTACTGGCAACAATCATCATAGATTTTAAAGATTTCGTGATGAGAAATGCAGTAGAACTAGGTGTAATGAGTAAGGCTACGACTAAGATAATGCCTACAGTTTGAAGACTCGCTACAGTTACTAACGCTAAGAGCATCATGACAAAGTAATGCAGCATTTTAACATTGAGGCCGCTCATTTTAGCTGCAATCGGATCAAAAGTAGATAAATGTATAGGTTTATAAAATATAACCACACATAAAATGACAATGATACTGACGATGCTTGTCGTATAAAAAGCACTTTTCGTTACTGCTAAAATGTTTCCAAATAATATATGATACAAATCAGTTGAGGAGTTGATTTGGCTAATGATGATAATACCTAATGAAAAGAACGCGGTAAAAGTAATGCCAATTGCTGCATCATTTTTTGTCTTTGAATTTTGTGAAATAAATCCTATTAGAAAACTAGTTAACATACCTGTAAAGAGTGCACCAACAAACATAGGAATATGAAAGAGATAACTAAGCGCAACCCCAGGAAGAACTGCATGACTCATCGCATCTCCCATTAATGAAAGACCTCTTAATACAATAAGGGTACCAACGATGCCGCAAACAATGCCTACTATAATTGCAGTAATCAATGCTCGGCTTAAGAAATTGTAGTTAATAAGTGACGTGAAAAATTCATTCATCATGGTGTCCCTCCATCCTTTAAAAATACTTCTTTAATCTTGTCGTCGGTTAATGCTTCAGATGAGGGGCCAAAGTATTTCAATGTTCGATTGAGGAGGATGATTCTATCGAAATATGCTTCAGCTTTATGTATATCATGATGCACAATCAAAATCAGTTTACCTTCTGATTTTAATTGCTTAAGGAGTTGTATCATGATTTCCTCGCTTTTGAAGTCTATACCGACAAATGGTTCGTCTAAGCATAAGAAAAAACTATCTTTCATTAATGCTTTAGCTAAAAGAACACGTTGTAATTGGCCACCACTTAACTGATTAAGTGTTTTATCCTTTAAATCAGTAAGTTGTAAGTCACTTAATAATTGATTTCTCTTAAAAAGGACTTGTTTATTCATCGGTTTAAACCAACCTGAAGTTTGATAATAACCTGTTACTAGAGCGTCTTTTACTGTAATAGGGAAATCTAAATCCAACTGATTTCTTTGAGGTATATAAGTGATGTTTGATAATTGATTTTTAATAGGTATACCGTACCATAAAGCTTCACCAGTTGATTTGAATTCTCCTAAAATAGACTTGATGAAAGAAGATTTACCTGCGCCATTTGGTCCCATAATACCAATGAGTTCTCCAGAAGAATCTATCGTTAAATTGATGTCGTGCAATATGTGCTGATGTCCTAATACTAAATTTAAATTCTTAACCTGTAACATTTTATCACCTTTTCTAAAAATAAGTTTAGGTATGCCTAAACTATAGTTATGATTATATTATAACTTTTAGTAAAGTCAAGAGATAGCGAGTAAAAATAAATCATGGTACAATAAAATTATGATAAAAAAAGTGAGGTCAGAACTGATGTTGACTGAAGAACAAGAAGATTATTTAAAGGCAATATTTGGATTGAATGGTACAACTGATTATGTTTCAAATAAAAATTTAGCTCAAGATTTAAACATAAAACCATCATCTGTTAGTGAGATGATGCTTCGTCTTAAAAAGGACGATTACGTTGATATTCGACCGTATAAAGGTGTGAAGTTAACATCAAAAGGTTTAAATCATACTATGAACATTATTAAGCGACATAGATTGATTGAAAGATATTTAATTGAAGAATTAGAATACACTTGGGACGAAGTACATGAAGAAGCGGAAGTACTAGAACATCGAGTATCAAACCGTTTTATTGATAAAATCGATAAGTTGATGGGGTATCCTAAGACTTGTCCGCATGGTGGAATTATTCCAAGAGAAAATCAAATAGAAGAAATATATACAACGCCTATAAGTGAATATGAAGTAGGCGATGAAGTAGAAATTAAACGTGTTATGGACTATGTTAATTTATTAGGCTATTTAAGTAGTGAAGAACTACTTATTGGAGACGTTGTGAAAATAACAAAAAAAGATCACTTGAACCAATTAATAGAACTAAGTGTAAAAAATAGAACGATCATGATAAGTGAAACGAACGCATCTTATTTATTTGGCGTGAAAATATAATATATATAAAAAGAACCAATCTGAAATGAGGGAAATTTCAGATTGGTTCTTTTGTATATATGCATTGATTAAATTATGGCCATAATGCATTGAAAGTATACATCACTGCGTATACGTTAATGGCAATCCAAATGATACTAAAGATGAAAGTAGGGATTCTCGTAATTTGTTTTAATTGGCTACCGTCCCATTCTTGTCTACCTCTAGAGAATGTAAGTAAAAATATCGTAATACTTGATTGTGCAACTTCTCCGAGTAAAGTACCTAAGCTTAAGTGGTATATATATGTAGTGATTTGACCAAAGTCGTGAATGTTAGGTGCAGTCATGACTTCATATAAAGCAACAGCTATAACGATTAATATAATGCTCGGAATGAATTTTTTTGAAGTAAGAATGACATAGTATAAAAACATAATAAGTAAAAGGATTAAGAATATCGGTCCATAAGTATGATGTTTCATCCATACACCAATGATCAGCATTAAAGGAGGCATAATATAACCAAACAGAGTCGTGATAAATTGATTAAAACCGGATTTCGATCCAGTTATCGCATAACCTTGTCGTCCAGTTTCTAGTCGTTCTCTTCTTCGCCAGACGACTACTAAATCTTTAGGTTTACCACCGGATAATTTATTAGCTAAAACATGACCCATTTCATGAATTAAAATAGGGAAATACCCTAATATAATATCAATCATGCTTAAAATTGAGTGTTGTCTTCTATGATGTACAAAGACATATATGAGCGCGATACATATAATGATAGTTAATGATAAATGAATTGGTTCTGATAAAAACATAGGTAAAAATCGACTCAAAAAAACGCCACCTCGCATAAAATAGTTTAATACTATTCTACACTAAAGTGACGTTCTTGTAGTCGGACTTAAGACTTAACTATTATTTTTTCTTTTTCTTACGTTGGATTAACCAAGTAATTAATAATAATATACCAATCACTAAAATAACTGATGCAGTGATTACCATTGGTCTATTATCTTTGTTTGAAACTTTTTCTTTAGTTGTATTAAATTTATGTTTAGCAGGTGATTCTACTTTAACAGTTGGAGGGCCATAACTATCGTTTATATATGAACGATTATAGTCAATGTGCGCTTTTCCATCTTTAAGTACAACTTTGTAATCTACACCTTTTTTAACGACATCATACAAGTCTTTCGTGACAAAGTATTTTTTGCCATTAATTTTTTGGTTACCTTTTGATAATACTTTCTTCCATTCATATTCATTGAAAGATTTATCCATCAAACTATTACCAATCATGTTACGTTGTTTTTCACCGCCGACTGTATTATAGTCTCCAGCACCGAAGACGATTTGGTTAATTCTTAAACCATCTCTTTTAGTAGAAAGACTGTGGTTATAGTCTGCAATGTCACTTGAACCTGTTTTAAGACCGTCAGTACCTTTTAATGACATGTCAGCACCTTCAAGTGAATGGTTATACGTATAATACGTCACGTTGTGTACAGTTGGGGCAACTAATTTTGTATAATCTAAAATGTCAGGATATTGTTTCACAAGTTTCTGCGTTAAGATTGCATAATCACGAGACGTTGAATAATTGTCTTCATCTGATTGATATCTTTTAGCTTTATATTCAAGTAATAAGTTATTTGATGCACCGTTAGCATTGTAGAATTTTGTATGGTTCATACCAATTTTTTTAGCTTCTTCGTTCATATAATCAACGAAGTCTGAATCTAAGTCTTGTTTTTGTTCTTTAGACGCTGTATTTTTTTTAGGGTCTTTATCTTTTTCAGATATTTTTTTAGCAGATGCTTTATCTTCTGCTTTCATCGTTTCTCTACCTAAAATCATAGCACCTGCATTAGATGAATTAGATATTGTAATTTGCATGATTTCAGAAATTGTATAAACATCACCAGGATAAAGTTTTGTATTACTTAATTCAGGTAAAGTTGATAAACGATATTCTTCATCTGTCATAGTTACTTTGTCATCTTTTTTTAATTTTCCACTATGTATTGCTTTCTCCGTTAAATATAATGTCATTAACTTAGACATACTAGCAGGGTACCATTTAGCGTCTATTTTATATTCATACAAGATTTGACCAGTATCTGAACTGTAGTTGATTGATCCTTCAGGTTGGTATATTTCACCTAAATTATATCCATTTTCATTCGCAACTTGTGTAGGCGTTTTAGGATTGTCAGCAGCAAATACACTTTGGCTAACTGGTATACTTAAAATAAGTAGTGTGAATAACACTAATAGACATTTTTTCATTAATTAAACCCTCTTTTTATATTTTTTAAAATTAACTCTATCATTTTAACATAAAATTTATTTCTTCCCTAGAAATAGATAACAATTGTTTTTTAAAGTTTTGTGAAGTTTGATAATTTATATAATGAGTTTGCAAGTAATTTACTGTAAAATATAAGTATAATAACAATTTGAGGTAAAGAGGTAATTGAAATGAAGCAAGAAAATCCTTTGTTCTATTTATTAAAAAAGGTAGATTGGCCTAAAGGTATGGTCATTATAGCTATGCTGCTTTCGATTTTAGGCAGTCTTAGTGGTTTATTTGTACCATTATTTACTGGGAAATTAGTAGATACGTTTAATGCAGAGAATTTAAATTTACAACTAGTATGGTTGTTTTTAGGCGTGTTTTTAGCTAATGCTATTTTAAGTGGCTTTGGTACTTATTTGCTAAGTAAAATTGGTGAGAAAACGATATATTCTATACGAGCTAAATTATGGAAACATTTAATAAATCTTAATATGAGATTTTTTGATAAAAATGAAAGTGGCCAACTTATGAGCCGTATTACAGATGATACAAACGTCATCAATATGTTTATTTCAGAAAAAGCACCGAGTGTTTTACCTTCGTTGTTAACGTTAATTGGTTCAATTGTCATGTTATTTATAATGGATTGGCAAATGACGCTCGTTACATTTATTATTTTACCTGTTTTTGTCGCAATTATGATTCCGCTCGGTAAAAGCATGGGCAAAATTTCTAAAGCTACACAAACAGAGATTGCAAATTTTAGTGGCATACTAGGTAGAGTTTTAACGGAAATACGTTTAGTGAAAGTGACAACTTCTGAAGATAAAGAATTAGAAAAGACGAAAGTAACGTTATTAGGCATTTACGATTTAGGATTAAAAGAAGCAAAAATTAGAGCAATCATTTCTCCATTATCAGGTATTATTATGATGCTTACAGTAGCTATTATATTAGGCTTTGGAGGAATAAGAGTATCGAGTGGGGCGATTTCTGCTGGTACTTTAGTTGCGATGATATTTTACGTTATTCAGTTATCTGCTCCTATTGTAAGTTTTTCTATGTTTATTACAGATTATAAAAAAGCAGTAGGTGCGAGTGAAAGAATTTATGAAATTTATCAAGAAACAATGGAACCAATAGGAATGGATACGACTCAACCTATTTCGAATAATCAAGATATTAACTTTAAAAATGTATCATTTGGTTATGATGACAATCTTGTTATTAAAAATTTATCACTTTCAATTCGATCAGGGGAAGTTACTGCTATTGTCGGACCATCAGGATCAGGAAAGAGTACATTGTTTAGCTTGATTGAGCGATTTTATCCATTACAAAACGGTGAGATATTATATGGTAATCAAGCAATTGAAGATATACCTTTAAAGTATTGGCGTCAAAAAATTGGATATGTCATGCAATCAAACGCGATGATGACGGGTACGATTAGAGATAATTTAACATATGGCATCAATGAAGCAGTAAGTGATGAGACGTTAGTTCATTATACGAAAATGGCACATTGTTATGACTTTATAATGGAATTTCCACAAGGCTTTGATACAGAAATAGGAGAACGAGGTACAAAGTTATCAGGTGGACAAAGACAAAGAATAGACATTGCAAGAAGCTTCATTAAGAATCCAGATATTTTATTATTAGATGAGGCAACAGCTAATTTAGATAGTGAAAGTGAATTCTTTATACAACAAGCATTAAATGAATTGATGAAAGATAGAACAACAGTCGTTATTGCTCACAGACTTGCGACAATTAAAAAAGCGAGTCAGATTATCTTTTTAGATAAAGGAGAAATCACAGGTACAGGCACACATAGCGAACTTATACAAAATCACGAAAAATATCGTCACTTTGTAAATACTCAAAGTTTATTAGAATAAGAAGATTTTCAAAGAGACTAGGAATAAATCCTAGCTCTTTTTTTTATTTAAAAAACTTCGTGATTTTTTTCACATAAATTAAGCTGAAGCTATTGACTTAAGGATTTTACGGTGTTATATTTTACTTGTGAAATAAATCACAAACAAATAAATCTATAAAATAATAAATAAGAAAGAAGTTGTTTATTGTGTTACTAAATAATATTAATCCTTTTGACAACATTGCCATTTCAGCAATCGTTGCAAGCATACCCATTATATTATTTTTACTCTGTTTAACGGTTTTCAAAATGAAGGGGATTTACGCATCTATTACAACACTCGTTGTAACGTTAGTAATTGCGCTGTTTATATTTGAATTACCAAAAGGTCTTGCAGCTGGTGCTGTTACAGAAGGAATCTTCCAAGGTATATTACCAATAGGTTATATAGTGGTAATGGCGGTATGGTTATATAAAGTTTCTAATGGTACTGGTCAATTTAGTATCATTCAAGATAGCATTTCAGGAATTTCTCAAGACCAGCGCATACAGTTATTATTAATTGGTTTTAGTTTTAATGCATTTTTGGAAGGTGCAGCTGGATTTGGTGTTCCAATAGCAATTTGTAGTGTGCTTTTAATTCAAATTGGTTTCAAACCTTTACAAGCTGCCATGTTATGTCTCGTTGCAAATGGTGCAGCTGGTGCATTTGGAGCAATTGGTATTCCAGTAGGTATTATAGATAGTTTAGGTTTACACGGTAATATCTCAGCTTTAGAAGTTTCACAAATTTCAACATTGACACTTCCTATCATGAACTTCTTTATTCCGTTTGTATTGATTATGATTTTAGATGGTTTAAAAGGTGTCAAAGAAATATTGCCTATGATTCTTGTTGTAAGTACAACTTATACAGGTTTCCAATTATTAATTACGTATTTCCAAGGACCAGAGTTAGCTGATATTATCCCACCACTATTATCAATGGTTGCTTTAACAATATTTTCAAAATTTTATCAACCGAAAAATATTTATCGAGTATCTGATAATGAAGTTGGTGAATCTAAGAAACATAGTATTAAATCAATCTTGTATGCATGGAGTCCATTTTTTATTCTTACACTCTTTGTCATGATTTGGAGCTCACCATCTTTTAAAGCGTTATTTACGCCAAGTGGTCCGCTATCATTTTTAGTATGGAAAGTGAATATTCCAGGTACACTTAATGACATTACTCATAAATTGATTACTTTAAAAATAGATATATTTAGTGCAACAGGAACAGCAATACTACTATCTGTGATCATTACAATTTTAATTTCTAAACACTTTAAATTGAGTGAGGGTATACGTTTATTAGGATTAACGATTAAAGAGTTATGGTTATCGATTTTAACCATTTGCTTTATACTGGCAATCGCAAAAATTACAACATACGGTGGTTTAACTGTTGCGATGGGTCAAGGTATCGCTAAAGCAGGTCATATATTCCCACTGTTATCTCCAGTATTAGGTTGGATTGGGGTATTTATGACAGGTTCTGTAGTAAATAACAATACGTTGTTCGCGCCAATTCAAGCTACTGTTGCAGATCAAATCGGTGTAAGTGGACCATTACTTGTTGCAGCAAATACAGCTGGTGGTGTCGCAGCAAAATTAATATCACCACAATCTATAGCAATCGCAACAGCTGCAGTTGGTCAAGTAGGTAAAGAATCTGAATTACTGAAAATGACTTTGAAATATAGTGTCGGATTTTTAATTTTCATATGTGTTTGGACATTTATTTTAACAATGATTTTATAAACAAAAAAAGGAGCGTTTATGATGAAACAATTTAAAGGACAAAAAGTAGTATTAATAGGTAATGGAGCTGTAGGTTCAAGTTATGCATTTTCTGTAGTTAACCAAGGCATTTGTGATGAATTTGTAATTATAGATCTAGATAAAAAGAAAGTGAACGGAGATGTAATGGATTTAAACCATGGAACAGTGTACGCACCATCTCCAGTTAAAGTAAAAGCAGGAGAATATAAAGATTGTCAGGATGCAGATTTAGTTGTTATTTGTGCAGGCGCAGCTCAAAAACCAGGGGAAACAAGATTAGATTTAGTATCTAAAAATATGAAAATCTTTAAATCAATCGTTGGAGAAGTGATGGCTTCAGGATTTGATGGTATATTCTTAGTTGCTACAAACCCAGTAGATATCCTATCTTACGCAACAATGAAATTCTCAGGATTACCTAAAGAACGTGTTATTGGATCAGGTACAATTTTAGATTCAGCAAGATTTAGATATTTATTAAGTGAAGAATTCAATGTTGCACCTCAAAGTGTTCATGCAAGTATTATCGGTGAGCACGGTGACTCAGAATTACCTGTATGGTCTCAAGCAAATATCGCAGGTAAATCATTACGTAGTTTAATCGAAGCGGATGAATCACGTAAACATAGAGTTGAAGAAATATTTGTTGAAACAAGAGATGCAGCTTATGAAATTATTGAAGCAAAAGGCGCAACATATTACGGAGTTGCTATGGGACTTATGCGTATTACAAAAGCAATCTTAAATAACCAAGACGTTGTTTTAACAGTTTCAGCTTACCTCGAAGGTGAATATGGACATGAAGGTGTTTATATCGGTGTACCAGCTCTAATCAACAGAACTGGTATTAGAGAAGTAGTTGAAATGCCATTAAATGAAGAAGAAAAATCATTATTCGATCATTCAGTTAATGTACTAAAAGATATTCAGTCACCATTTGAAGAAACGTTTTAATCACAATTAAATAAAGTAACGCGAGGGATGGCTAATTCATTAGCCATCCCTCGCATTTTTATTGAAAATAGCAAGTTGAGGGGAATTGCTGATTGTGTTAGTATCTATATGTCTGTTAAAAATAATAAAGGAGGTAAGGTCATGAAGAATAGATTATTAAGAGATTTGATATTAATTTTATTAGGATCTTTTATATTCGCTACTGGTGTTAATGCTTTTATAATATCAGCCAACCTAGGTGAAGGTGGCGTAACGGGTCTGTCATTGATTCTACTATATGCATTCAATATATCTCCAGCGTGGTCAACATTTATCTTAAATGCTGTTTTGATAACTTTAGGATATAAATTTTTAAGCAAGAGAAGCACGATTTATACAATTATCGCTGTAATTGCTATATCTGTATTTTTAGGATTGACGGATAGTTGGAAGGTAGAAACACATGAGATTTTAATTAATACGATCTTTGGTGGATTTTTAGTTGGTTTAGGTATTGGATTAATTGTTCTATCAGGTGGTACAACTGCCGGTACGACAATATTAGCTAGAATTGCTCATAAATATTTAGATGTAAATACATCATATGCACTATTATTCTTTGACCTTATCGTGGTCGTAATTTCATTATCCGTAATGCCTCTAGAAAAAGCATTGCTGACAGTGATTTCATTATATGTCGGTACAAAAGTGATGGACTTCGTAATTGAAGGTTTAAACCCTAAAAAAGCAGTTACGATCATATCCCAACACCCTGATCAAATCGCAAAAATGATTGATGAACAAATAGGGCGAGGCTGTACGATACTTAATGGTAGAGGATATTATTCTAATAAAGATACTGATGTTTTATATGTTGTTATTGCAAAAACACAGTTGTCTAAAACAAAACGTATGATTAAAAAATTCGACGATAACGCATTTGTCGTAGTCCATGACGTAAGAGATGTTCTCGGAAACGGATTTTTAGTTGATGAATAATTAAATTTAAAGGAAATATCTAGGACTAAAGGCTCCTAGACCTTCAGACTGTCGATTAAGTCACGAATGTGTACTTAATTGGCAGTCTTTTTTTTATTGGGGGACTTTCATAAGGAATTATGGAATGGAAACGCACCATATCTTGGAGATATCGTGCGTTTAGCCCAGTATCGCACCATATCCTGGAGATATCGTGCGTTTAGTCCAGTATCGCACCATATCCTGGAGATATCGTGCGTTTAGTCCAGTATCGCACCATATCTTGGAGATATCGTGCGTTTAGCCCAGTATCGCACCATATCCTGGAGATATCGTGCGTTTAGCCTAGTATCGCACCATATCCTGGAGATATCGTGCGTTTGACCCAGAAAAACGCCAAAGTTCTCCAGCGATTTTTGTCGATTCCGTCCAAAACGCTAAAGTTCCCCAGCGATTTTTGTCGATTCCATCCAAAACGCCAAAGTTCTCCAGCGATTTTTGTCGATTCCGTCCAAAACGCTAAAGTTCCCCAGCGATTTTTGTCGATTCCACTCAAAACGCCAAAGTTCTCCGACGTTTTTTGTCGATTCCATCCAAAACGCCAAAGTTCCCCAGCGATTTTTGTCGATTCCATCCAAAACGCCAAAGTTCCCCAGCGATTTTTGTCGATTCTACCCAAAATATAGATTAAGTCCTATTCAATATCAGATCGTTATAGTCCGCCGTGTGATCACAATTTAGAATCTTGATATTTTCATATAATCTGAGCGAGTTTTTCCTATTTAAATATGATAATGAAGTGAAATGTTTATCTAAAGATAGAAATACATATTATAAAATGATATAATACGTAAGTACAAGTGATGATAATGATTATCATTTACAAATATTAACAAATATGCTTACTTAAATATATAGAATGAATTTTAATAGAAAGAGGGTTCGCTATGAATCGTTTAACGGGAGAAGCCATTTCAATAGGATATGGCGAGAAAACAATAGTTAATGAATTGAATTTAGAAGTCCCGGATGGAAAGATTACCTCTATAATTGGTCCAAATGGTTGTGGGAAATCAACATTACTGAAAGCTTTAAGTCGTATTTTAAATGTACAAACGGGCCAAGTTGTATTAGACGGGAAAAATCTACATTCAACATCAACTAAAGAAATTGCTAAAAAGATTGCGATTTTACCACAGTCACCAGATGTTGCTGATGGTTTAACAGTTGGAGAACTTGTTTCATATGGTCGTTTTCCTCATCAAAAAGGTTTCGGTAGATTAACTAAACATGATAAAGAAGAAATCGAATGGGCACTTAATGTTACGGGAACGCACGAATTTAAATATAGAGCAATCAATGATTTAAGTGGTGGACAAAGACAACGTGTCTGGATAGCTATGGCGCTTGCTCAAAAAACAGATATTATTTTCTTAGATGAGCCAACTACATTTTTAGATATTTCTCATCAGTTAGAAATTTTAGAACTTGTACAAGAGTTAAATAAGGAACAAGGGTGTACAATTATTATGGTACTTCATGATATCAACCAAGCTATTCGTTTTTCTGATCATTTAATTGCTATGAAAGATGGCGAAATAGTTGCTCAAGGTGAGACTGAACAAGTTTTAACTAATGAGATTCTTGAACAAGTGTTTAATATAGATGCAGAACTTTCTACTGATCCAAGAACTGGTAAACCTATGCTTGTAACTTACAATCTCTTATGTAAACACTATACAAAGTTATAAAAGGATGGCAGCATAATGACGCATACAAACACAGTTAAAGAAAAACGCTATCCAATTATTTTAACAGTTACAATCATTATGCTTGTAGCTGTTTTACTTATGTCATTTTTATTTGGTGCAAAAGAAACTTCAATTCAAATGGTTTATAATGCAATTTTTCATTATAATCCTAAAATTGAAGATCATAATATACTTAGAGAAATAAGAATACCTAGAGAAATTGGTGCAGTATTTGTAGGGATGGCTCTAGCCGTGTCAGGTGCAGTGATGCAAGGTGTAACGAGAAATGGTTTAGCTGATCCCGGGCTTTTAGGACTAAACGCTGGTGCGAGTATGATGCTAGCACTTACTTTAGCTGTTATTCCTAGTGCTGGGTATTTCACACTTATGTTAGCTGGATTTATTGGCGCTGCAATTGGTGGCATACTCGTAATGAGTGTAGGGTCATCTAAACGTGGTGGATTTAGTCCAATGAGACTTGTATTAGCAGGTGCAGCTGTTTCGGCATTATTAACTGCTGCCAGTGAAGGGATTGCTTTAATTTTTAAATTAAACCAAACTTTGACATTTTGGAGTGTTGGTGGCGTTAGTGGTACAACATGGAAACAACTTATGATTTCTACGCCTATAATTATTGTTATTTTAATTGTTTTAATTATTATAAGTAGGCAATTAACGATACTTAGCCTTGGTGATACTTTATCAAAAGGATTAGGGCAAAATAGTACATTAATAAGATATATAAGTTTAATCGCAACTATGTTTTTAGCAGGTATAGCAGTATCAATCGTTGGTCAAATAGCTTTTGTTGGTTTAATGGTGCCACATATTGTGAGATTTTTGGTAGGAACTGATTATAAACGTGTCATACCATTATCAGCTGTATTAGGTGGATTTATATTGTTATTTGCTGACATGATAGCTAGATTATTAGGAGAAGCACCAATTGGAGCCGTTATTTCCATTATAGGTGTGCCGTTCTTCCTTTATCTTGTTAGAAGGGACGGTAAAATATTATGATACATCCTAAAATAGTTAGAAAGCAGCGTATTACTTTTGTTATTTTAGTTATCGTTTTAATCGCATCTATGGGATTTGCGATGACGACAGGTGAATTTAAAATGTCAATTGTCCAATTCTTTAAGACGATTTTTGGATTTGGCAATGAGTTAGATACAATGGTACTGTTTGAATTTAGAATGCCGAGAATGTTAATCACGATATTAGCCGGAGCAAGTTTAGCTTTAAGTGGGGCAATACTACAAAGTGTTACGAAGAACCCATTAGCTGAACCAGGTATTTTAGGTATTAATGCCGGAAGCGGGTTTATGATTACACTGTTTCTTGTTGTAGGAACGATTAAAGCAGGAGACTTCGTATACGTGTTACCACTAGTAAGTATGGTAGGTGGATTAGCCACAGCTATGGTCATATTTATGTTCAGTCATAAAAAAGGTGAAGGCATTAATCCAGTTAGAATGGTGCTTATAGGTGTCGGTTTATCAACCGCACTATCAGGCGCTTCTATCACAATTATGTCGACATTCGATCAAGACCAAATGGAATTCATTGCAAGATGGTTTGCAGGAAACATTTGGGGAGACGAATGGCCATTTGTTATAGCATTTGTACCGTGGTTAGCAATCGTTATGCCATTTTTATTTTATAAAGCAAACGTATTAAACGTTTTGAGTACAAATGAACAAGTTTCAGTTTCATTTGGAATTAATAATAATAGAGAAAGAATCGTACTCGTATTTCTAGCAGTCGTACTTTCATCCGCAGCCGTTTCAGTAGCAGGTGGTATAGGATTTGTTGGATTAATGGGACCACATATTGCAAGAAGTATCGTAGGACCAAGACATCAACTCTACTTACCAATCGCAGTATTAAACGGCGCAATATTATTAGTATTAGCAGATACAATTGGGAAGATTGTGCTAGAACCAAACGGATTACCAGCAGGAATCATAGTCGCAATTGTAGGAGCACCATATTTCTTATATCTTATGCAAAAATCAAATCATTTATAATAAACGACCTGCCGAACAGAACATTCGGCAGGTTTTTGTGTATAAGCTAAATCCATCTAAAAACAAAATCACGAGTGGAATTAGTAACATATTTAACCAAACAAAATAAATTTTTTATATAACAGGTTTTTATAATTGTTTTATGGGTATAACTTAATAGAAATAGAACTTTACATAGGAGGTGCAGTTGCCAGTGAGAAGATTAAAGAATTTTTTCCTAGGCTTATTCATTATAGTAACAGTAGGCGCGCTTCTTTTTATGTATTTGGATATTAGCCAAATCAAAAGTTATCAACAACAATTATTAGGTTATAGTTGGTTTGAACCAACGTTGATTGCTTGTGCTGGTGTATTAATATTCTTTGGTTTATTAATGTTCTTCGCGACATTTAAACCGACACATAAGAAACCAGGCTTACATCGAGACTATGAAGACGGTCACATTTACATTACAAGAAATTCAGTAGAAAAATGTGTTTACCGTACGATTCAAAAATATGACGAGGTACGACAACCAAATGTTATAGCTAAATTGTACAATAAGAAAAACAAATCTTATGCAACAATAAAAGCTGATTTCTTTGTAGTATCAGAAACAAATGGTGTTCAAACTTTAACAGATCGTATTAAATCTGATATTAAAGAACAAGTTGAACATTTTTCAGAAATACCTGTTAAAAACATCGAAATAAACGTTAAAGATCAAAAAACGAGTGACACGAGAGTATTATAAGATTAAGGATAGGAGGTTCCGTTATGCCAAGTGAAAATAAAGATCCGAATCAATTAATCAATTTTATTAAAGAATATAAATGGAGAATTATTGGTTTTATTGCGATGTTAATTTTAGCAGTTCTATTTTTAATAATTGGTTTTTGGAAAACTGTTTTAATCCTTGTCCTATGTTTAATAGGTGTTGGATTAGGGTATATTAAAGACTGTACACAGCAGTTCTTGAATTTCTTAAACCGAATTAGTTAGACTGCTAAATTAATTAATATAAAATAAATAAACAAACTTAAATTTTTAAACTAAAGGGAGAGATTTTATTATGGCAAATGTAGACAACAACAAAGCGAAAAGTAGTTATAATGAACAAACTGGAGTTAATGATCAAGCACGCGAAGCTCAACAAGAGCAAGCGCAAGAACAACAATTTTCAAACACATTATCTTTCTCAGATGAAGTAGTAGAAAAAATCGCTGGTATCGCTGCAAGAGAAGTTAAAGGTATTTTAGATATGAAAGGCGGCTTTGCTTCAAGCTTTACTGACCGTTTCACTTCTGGAAACAACGTAACGCAAGGTGTTTCTGTTGAAGTTGGCGAAAAACAAGCTGCAGTAGACTTAAAAGTCGTTTTAGAATATGGTGAATCAGCTCCAAGAATCTTCAAAAAAGTTACTGACTTAGTTAAAGAACAAGTTAAACACATGACTGGTCTTGACGTTGTTGAAGTAAACATGCACGTTGATGATGTTATGAGTAAAAAAGAATACGAACAAAAAAAATCATCAAGTAATGAAGAAAACCAATCACAAGGCGGAAAAGAATTACAATAATATATAATAAAAGAGGCGTAACGGCAATTACCGTTACGCCTCTTTAGGTTGTTTTTTAAGTGTTAAACATATTAAGAAAGCGATTAAGCTTAAACTACCTGCTACATAAAGACTTGTAACAACATCAAAGTAAGCTACAAATATACCGCCGAGTAACGACCCAGCTCCGATACCTGCATTTAAACTAGACATGTTCCAGCTCATTACTGCACTTGTATCGCCTTCAACTTGAGATATGATACCGATTTGAATAGGTGGGTTTGAACCCCATTGTACAATGTTCCATGCAAATGTACCGATTAAAGTAATGATTAAAATAGGTAAAAACGATTCGAATACAAACATCAGTACTGTATAAGTACTTAATGATATTAACAACCATTTTTTACTTCCTAAACTATCTGTAATAAATCCTCCGAGTGAAGTACCTAAAATTGCACCAATACCTGCAACTAATAAAACGAGAGATACGATATTTAAATCATAACCATATTCAGATAATAATGGACTAATATACGTAACGACCACATAATTCGCTGCTAATATTAAAAATGTAATACTTAAATATTTAGCGACTTCTAGTGGTTGTGTAATATGATAGCTTTTCTTATTTGAAGAGGCTTCTGCTTTATACACTTTTGTGTTGGCTACATTAAAAATAATTAATATAAATGCAAGAACACCAACAAGAGAGATGAATACAAATGACATTCTCCATCCAACTAAGTCACCAATTTTAGTGCCAAGTGGTACACCTAATACGTTTGCAGCACTAAATCCAGTATATACAAGACCAATCATCTTACCTCTTTGGCTAGGTTGTGAATAAATAACCGTTAAAGCCAAAATTTTAACTACGATAATTGAGGCAGCTGCTGATGACAAAATTCTTCCTATAACAAGAATTGTGAAGTTAGGAGAAGCGGCTATAATACCATTACCAACGATGAATGTTAGCATACCTACTAATAATATAAGTTTAGGAGGTGTGTTTTTAGTGAGCTTTACTAGAATTGGCGCGCTTATTGCAAATGTTAATGCATAAACTGTAACCAGTTGCCCGACTATAGCTTCAGATATATGTAAGTCTTTACTCATTAAAGTAAGAATTCCCGCAATCATTAATTCAACCATTCCAACAACAAATACACTTAACATAAAAGTGATCAATCGAGATTTTGACATCTTATTTCTCCTTCTGTTTGACATATAAACATGATTATAACAGTGCATTTTATAAAAATACAGATAAAAATTAATACCCGAACAATAATAAATTGTGGGCTAGTTGTATGTATAAAATAAATTGAATTATAGAAAGTTACGAATAAAATATACGTGAAAAATGTAGTTGTTTGAATATTCTAATATTACAAATGTATGGAATATAGAATTTTTAGTCTTATTATTACAGGATTTTACTTGAATTTTAATAGTTTTTAATGACAGCGCTTACAATAAAATATATAATAAAATTAGTAATTAATACTATTGAATATTTATTTATTATTGTGTATAGTTAATCTTGCGAAAAGGAGAGTACGTATGAAACAAACGAGTATTTTAGTAGGTAGATTGAAATTTATATTATTATCATTATTGGGAATTTACTTATTTTTAGTTCCAATAACAATTACGGATGATAAAGGGAAAGAACAAACGAGTTTACCAGTAGCATCTTTAGCTAATAAAACATTAGATATTATCGGTGATTCTGCAGGGCTTATTATTATGATATTAATTACATTATCTGCAATTATGACAGTTATATATTCAACATTTTTTAATACATCAACTAAGAGAACAATTACAAATGAATTATTCAATGTAAACTGGATATGGGTTGTAATAAGGGTCATAGGTGCTGTTTTTGTAATATGCACATATTTCAAAATAGGACCAGCAATGGTATTAAATGATAACACCGGTTTGATGGTATACAATGATTTACTTCCAACTTTATTAGCAGTGTTCTTCTTTGCGGGATTATTCTTACCACTGTTAATGGATTTTGGTTTATTAGAATTTTTAGGACCTATGTTTGCACCAATTATGAGACCAGTATTTAAGCTGCCAGGTCGTTCAACTGTAGATAATTTGGCATCATTTATTGGTGACGGTACAGTTGGTGTTATGATTACGAGTCAACAATACGAACAAGGTTTTTATACAAAACGTGAAGCTACTGTCATTGCAACGACATTCTCAGTAGTATCGATCACTTTTGCTATAGTTATTGCACAAACAATAGGATTAATGGATTATTTCTTCCAATTCTATTTATCAGTTATCATTGCTTGTATTGTTGCAGCATTTATTATGCCTAGAATATGGCCGCTTAAACAAGTGCCAGATACATATTCAAACGGTAGTACTGAACAATTAAATGAAAAGATTCCACATACACATAATCCGATTTCATGGGGATTTGAGAAAGCAACTGAAAAAGCAGTCCAATCACCAGATCTTAAGCAATTTATAAAAAATGGTGTTAAAACAGTACTTGATATGTGGTTAGCGGTATTACCAGTCGTTATGACAATAGGTACAATCGCAACAATCGTAGCAGAATATACACCATTATTCAGTATTTTAGGATCACCATTTGTACCACTATTAGAACTGATGCAAATACCATATGCAAAAGAAGCTTCAGAAACATTATTAATAGGCTTTGCGGATATGTTTTTACCATCATTATTAATCAGTGATGTACCAAGTGAAATGACGAGATTTATAGTAGGGGCACTTAGTATTTCTCAATTAATCTACTTATCAGAAGTAGGGGGCGTTATACTCGGTTCTAAAATACCAGTTAGTTTAGGTAAATTATTTATGATTTATATCATTAGAACTGTTGTCACGTTACCAATTATCGTCATCATGGCACATATATTCTTTTAATTAGAAATATAAGGATAATATACATTAAAAAAAGAGAACATTCTTTTCCGTTGAAAAGGACGTTCTCTTTTTATTTATAAACATAACCGATTAAAAACGAAGACGCCTGAGGGAATAGTACAAGTCGAAGACTACAGGCTGAGACTGTACCCTAGGCAAGCGAGTTTTTAATCGGTTTTATATTCTAACGAACATTATTCAGAATTCTGCTCCTTAGAACGTGTTCATAAAAAAACTGCCAACAATTTCACTTTAAGTGTCTTTGTCGACAGTCTTTAAAGAGAACATTCTTTTCCGTTGAAAAGGACGTTCTCTTTTTAATTTATATTATTTTGGTTCGATTGCTGTTTCTACTTTAGCAATGGCTATTTCTGAACCTAACATTGGTGATTCGCCTTTATCTTTATTAGAATCTCCACCGTGACTATGTGCTTGTTTAAATGCATCGCTATTTTTCCAAACTTCAAAGTCATCCAATGTTTCCCACCACATATTTACGTGTAGTTCATCGTGAGATTCAATGTTTTGCATATTCCAAGTTTCAACTTTAATGAAACCTTTCATTTCTTGTAATGCGCCACCTTTTGTAAACATTGGTGCTAGTTTTTCTGCAAATCCTTTTTTCATTTTAATTCTGTTAGTAACGATATACATATTTCATCTCTCCTATCCTTTTGGTGTTGGGTTAGTTGCCCAAATTTGCGCTGTTTTCATAAATGTTCTTGGTTGTAATTTTAATTGTGAAATAACAACATCAGCAACGTCTTCAGGATGTGTCATCGTTTCTTCTTGTAATTGAGTATCACCAATTAAATCAGTAAGTACTGCTGAAGGTGTTAAATAAGATACACGAATATTATGTTTTCTCATTTCTTGCATAATACCTTCTGTCATACCAATGACTGCATATTTTGTAGCTGAATAAATACTGCTTGTTGCACTGGCTTTTAATCCAGACATAGAGGCTATATTGATAACATCGCCACTTTCTTGTTTCACTAAGTATGGTAGTGATTCTTGTAATACATAATAAATACCTTTAACATTTGTTTCAAATAGTTGATCAAATTCAGATTCGCTTACTTCTAAAAATGGTTTATTCTTCATAATACCAGCATTGTTAATCACAATATCTATAGAACCTAAAGCGTGATATGAGTCTTCGATTAATTTTTGTACGTCTTTTTGATTGGCGATGTTTGTTTCTTTATAAAATACTTTAACGCCAAATTGTTTTAATTCTTCAGCTGTTTCTTTTAACGTTTCTAAGTTACGACTTGCGATAGAAACATTAACGCCTTCTCGTGCTAAAGCAATTGCAATTGATTTTCCAATTCCTTTTGAACCACCTGTTATAATCGCGTTTAATCCTGATATATCTCTTAACATAATTGTCATCACTCCTATATAACTATGGTAGCACGCATCGAAAAACTATCATAATATTTTAGCTGTGACATAAATAAAACAGAGAAGATTCAAATGAATTTTCTCTGTTTTTATTTATAATATTAAGTTGTTTTATTATTTACTTAATTCGTTGTAAATCTTCTTATCAGCATGTGTATAAATAATGTATTCTTTGTCATTAGTTTCAATTATAACACGATTTGTTTTACCAAATGTCGAACCAATTCTAACGATATGATCTTGGTCTTCATTAGACAAAGCGTGAATTTCCTGATCCTCTTTAATGTTTTTGATTTCATTATTTGGAATTGTAATGTCTGCAACTCTCCATTGAATATGAACTTGATTATTATCTTTCGAAACTCTCATTGCCATATTTAACACATCCTTTTGATTTGATAGATACATCATAACGCATTATGTATCCGTTTTCAATAGATAATGTGTTATATTTTTAAATTAATGTGACATACTAATTAATAAAGTATTATTATGCAAAATATTGAATAACTATTTACAAACGAAGTTTTATGTTGTAATATTATCTTTAATAAATATATAAGGAGCTGGTTTCGTTGGGACGAAGTTATCTATGTTAAAGGAATTATCTCAGACAAGTTTTCTAAAAGAAGTAGATTTTTCAAAAGATGAATTAGAAACACTGATTGATTTAGCTGCAGAATTGAAATTTAAAGAAAAGCATCAAATTCCACATCGTTATTTAAATGGTAAACATATTGCGTTACTATTTGAAAAACAATCAACGAGAACACGTTCTGCTTTTACTGTAGCAGCAACTAAGATGGGTGCGCATGTATCTTATCTCGGTAAAGATGATCTTCAGTTAGGTAAAAAAGAATCAATAGAAGATACTGCTAAAGTGTTAGGTTCTATGTTTGATGGAATTGCTTTTAGAGGTTATGAACAAAAAACTGTAGAAGATCTAGCTCAGCATTCAAATGTTCCTGTATGGAATGGTTTAACTAATGAATGGCATCCAACTCAAATGTTGGCAGATTTTTTAACTATTCAAGAACATTTTGGAACATATGAAGGAAAGACATTAACATTTATAGGTGATGGACGTAATAACGTTGCACATTCACTATTGGTAACAAGCGCGATATTAGGGGTGAATGTACATATCGTGACGCCAGAAGCATTATACCCAGATATAGAAGTTCAACAACTTGCTCATTCTTTAAGTGAAAAATCAGGCAGTGAGATACTGATCACGGATGATATTCAAGAAGGTATATATGCAAGTGACGTGATTTATACAGATGTATGGTGTTCTATGGGCGAAGAAGATCAATTAGAAGCTCGTTATGAATTATTAAAAGATTACCAAGTGAACCAACATTTAATTAACTTAACTGGTAAAAATGATACATTATTCTTACATTGCTTACCTGCAATACATGACTTGAACACTGAAATGGGTGCGTTATGTTTTGAAAAATTTGGTGTGACATGTATGGAAGTGACAGATGATGTATTCAGATCTAGTTATTCAAAAGTATTCCAACAAGCTGAAAATAGAATGCATACAATAAAAGCATTACTCGCTACAACATGCGGGGAATTATTTTAATAAAATGAAACATTAAAAAAGACACTTCAAAAGCGAAGTGTCTTTTTGTTTAACTAAACTTAACCGATTAAAAACTCGCTTGCCTAGGGTACAGTCTCAGCCTGTAGTCTTCGACTCGTACTATTCCCTCAGGCGTCTCGTTTTTAATCGGTTTTGTGTTCTAACGTGAAAGATTTAGAAAACAATCCCCTTAGAATTTCTAACGAGAAAGAAATCTGAAACAATCCCGTTAGAGCAATTTTGACTATATAAAAGTGTAAAATAACATCTAAAACAGGTCTTTTTCAGCTCTAACGTGAAAGAATTAGAAAACAATCCCCTTAGAATTTCTAACGAGAAAGAAATCTGAAACAATCCCGTTAGAGCAATTTTGGCTATATAAAAGTGTAATATCACATCTAAAACAGGTCTTTTTCAGCTCTAACGTGAAAGAATTAGAAAACAATCCCCTTAGAATTTCTAACGAGAAAGAATCTTAAAACAATCCCGTTAGAGCAAAAAAGACACTTCAAAAGCGAAGTGTCTTTTTGTTTAACCTTGTTTTTTAAGCTTTCTTTTGTTGCGTGTTAGTTCGATATATTTTGAGTAGCTATATATAATAATGCCGCCCCAAATAAATATGAATGTTACGAGTTGATGAACGTCAAATTGTTCGTTCAATACGAAAATGCCTATAAAGAACATTAATGTAGGACCGATATATTGTAAGAATCCTGTTAATGAAAGGGGAATTCTTCTAGCTCCTGCACTAAATAATATAAGTGGTGTAGCGGTAACAGCACCTGATAGTAATAACCATCCACTTGCAGCGTTCATACCAAAGCTTACTGCGTTAGTTTGTGCTAAGTAAATGATGTAAATGAGTGCGGCCGGTAAAGTAACGATACATTCTATTGTAATACTACTGAATGCATCGATATCTACAACTTTTTTAATTAAGCCATATAATGCGAATGTCGTTGCTAATAGAATAGAAACGGTGGGAAATTCACCGACTTGGAATGTCATATATAAAACACCGATAAAGGCTAGTGCAATAGCAACCCACTGTGCTTTAGAGAATCGTTCTCCTAAAAATATAAGGGCGAGTAGTACGCTTACTAGTGGATTTATATAATACCCTAGACTTGCTTGTAGGACATGGTGATTATTAACTGCCCAAATAAATGTTCCCCAGTTGACTGTAATGATATAACCTGCAGCGATAATCGCAATAAACATTTTCTTATCTTTAAATAAAGTAATTGTGGCTTGCTTAAATTTGTTCAATTGTTTCGTAACAATTAACAGCAATAACATAAATACAGCTGACCAAATAATACGGTGTGCTAGTATTTCAAATGGACCAATATGTTCTACGAGGTTCCAATATAATGGTAGAACTCCCCAAAATACATATGCTAATGCTGCTAATAATACGCCTTTTTTAGTTTCTGACATGAATTAGGACTCCCATTGTGATTGTATGACTTCTGCTTGATCGTGATAGATGTTAGACGCAATATTAGCTAATAAACGAGATGTTCTATTATCAATATCAAATCTTGGTGATAATTCAGCTATACTGATACTTGTGCTTTTATTAGAATGTGTTACCAATTGTAATATCGATTGAACGATTTGGGGTTGTAATCCCATAATGCATGGCGCGCTGACTGCTGGAGCGTAACATACATCAATTGAATCAGTACAAAGTGTAATCATGATTTCATCATATTCTTCAATAAAAGAGTTAAGTGAAGTAATTGTTTCAATAGATAGATGACTTCTTAATTCTTCTTCACGTATGTATTGAACACCATATTCTTCAGCTCGTTCGAAAAGTGCTTTTGTATTACCATTTTTTTGAATGCCTAATACGAAATAACCGACTTGATCATCTTGATCTAATATTTGCTTGAACATTGTACCGGAAGATGGTTTTTCATCATAATCTCTCATATCAAAATGTGCATCGATATTAATGATACCTATTTTTTTATTTTTATTTGCTTTTCTAACGCCTAGATAATGACCATACAAAACTTCGTGTCCGCCCCCAATAATAACTGTATATTGGTTATGTTGTAATATTTGAGAGACTTTATCTCCTAATTCTGCTTGAGCTTCTTCTAGTTTCGTTTTATGACAAACGACATTACCGTAATCCGTTAAATGCAAATATTCATTATGAATCGGTAGTGGACTTAAAGACTTTCTAAAATGTTTAGGGCCATCAACAGCGCCAGTTCTACCATTGTTTCTTGCAACTCCTTCGTCGCATTCGAATCCTATTAGTGCCATATTGATTTGATTGTCGAATTCTTTGTTAGGTTCGATATCTTGATGTTCCATATCAATCGTTTCAATAATTTGGTGAAATCTAAACGCAGAACGTAAAGATGTACTGTCTGTTCTACCTGTCCATTCATCCGTTTTAACCTCTCTATACATAGCAAATACCCCCCAAATAAATACAATAATTTTTACTAATAACAGTTTATCATGTATGATATCCTTATGTTTTAATAATTGCTTAATTATTTTATAAGAAAGAAGTGTCTTTTAAATGAACAGAAAGAAAATAAAGCAAAAGGACCGAGGAGTGATTCTATGAAATGGTTTTATGGTCTCTTAACAGTTTGCTTATTATTTCTAGTAGCATGTGACGATCAAACTTCTAAGAAAAATGATACAGATAATAAAGAAAAGTCTGCAGAAACGAAAACGACTGAAACGAACAATAGTAAAGATAACAGCAGTGAAGAAAAAGCTAAAACAAATAAAACAACGGAAAATAAAACTGAGCAAAACGCTAATAATGAAAAACAAGCTCAAAAAGAAATTCCAGTAGAAGAAAATGTGAATGAAGTAAGACTTAAAAAATATGAGAGAGATAGAAATATAGACGCTGAAAAATATACAGTTTCTAGAAATTGTCTTTTGAATAAAGGTAATTCACAAGCAGAATGTGATCGTGTGGAAAATACGGTTGAGTTTACAAGAGCTTGGCAAAACTTAAGTAATGATGGTTATTTATGTAACGATGATGGTTGTAGTCAATCAACAGATGAACAGCCGACTAACCAAGACGGAAATCAACAACAACCGAATAAGCATAATAATCAACAAACGGGTGAAACCCCTAATAATCAAAATCAACAACCAAAACCAACCGAGACTAACAATGGTAATCATCAATCAACGACAACTTCTGAACAACCGACAAATGAAGAAGGTAACCAGCAACAAAGTTCTGAACAAAATCAATCAAATCAAGCTGGTCAAGAGAACGAAAATAATCAAACTATAACTAAAGAAGCAAGTTAACTAAAAAACGTTCGTCTATTCAGACGAACGTTTTTTAGTGTGAAATAAGGGGGTTATTTCAACAATGGTATAGGGTTATGTTTAATATGACTTACAATCTTATTTTAACAAGAATGACACAGAAATCAATAAATATGTGAATGTATTCACAATATTGTCATCATTAAAGTTTAGATGTGATGATTATCACTCAAAAGACACAAAGTGTTCGTATACTTGTTCGGTTATTTATGGTAAAATAAATAAATCAAATATTGGAAATGAGGATAAATTTGTATGACGGGTAAAACACATCTAGCTTGCGGTATATTCATCGGGTCATCTTTAAGTCTTTATTATGGTGAGGATATTTTCACTTCTTTCACGATAGTCAGTTTGTGTGGCGTATCGAGTCTTGTACCTGATATTTGTCATTTTAAAAGTAATCTCGGAAAGAAAATATTCCCTATTAGTTTTATAATTAGAATGATATTTGGGCATAGAACGTTCACGCATTCTTTGTTATTTTTAATTCTTATATATTGGGGATTGAAGTCAATAGATTCTCCAGAACCATATTTAGTTTCAATTCTTTCTGGTATGTTATCTCATATTGTTTTAGATATGATAACACCAAGAGGAGTAAAGCTATTTTATCCTATTAATAAATCTGTTAAACTTCCTTTCGTTTTTAAAACGGGTGGAGTGGTTGATTTAAGTCTTTCAACTTCTTTTACAGTTGTTACGGTATTTATTTGGTGGAAAGATATTTATAATTTGTTTGCATAAAAAAACACCACACATCGTTTTCGATGTGTGGTGTTCATTCTAATACATATGTTTATTTACCGAATTTACCTTTTAAATCTTCGCCTTTTTCTTGAGCGAAATCTTTACCTTTTTCAGTATACTCGTCTTTATTTTCTTCTAAATGGTCTTTACCTTTTTCAATACCTTGTTCTTTTGCGTCGTTAAACTTGTCTCCTAAACTCATAATAAAATCCTCCTTGGCCTATTAGAAATAGGATTGTTTTTGTGAATTATCTTCACAATTATTAATTACCCGAATAAAAAAAGTTTAATCATTTATTTTTAAATTTTTTTGTGATATTTTTAGACAAATCATTCTAAAGTCGTATAATGATATAGAGTCAAATATTCGGAGGTATTATAATGTTAGATGAAACAATATTAAAAGAGCACGGCCAAGAGCACTTGCTAGAATTTAGTAAAGTGATGAGCACGAGCGAAAAAGAACAATTACTATGTGATATTAATAGATTGAATTTAGATGAAATTGACGAGTTATATCAAGACGTTTATGTAAACAGATCTGCAATAAAAGTAGAAGACGATGTTAAACAAGTGGACTATGATAAAACAACAGATTTCAGTAAAGATGAATTACAAACGTATAAAGCATTAGGTTTGAAAGCAATTAAAGAAGGAAAGTTTGCCGTTTTACTTATGGCAGGTGGACAAGGTACAAGATTAGGTCATAAAGGTCCTAAAGGTACATTTTCATTTAACAATAAAAGTTTATTTGAAAGACAAGCAGAGCAATTACGTCATTTAGTTGAAGAAACGGGTACACCAATTCATTGGTATATTATGACGAGCGATGTTAATCATAAAGATACACTCGCATTTTTCTTAGAAAATAATTATTTTAATTATGATAAAGCGTATATTCACTTTTTCAAACAAGAACATATCGTATCATTATCTACTGATGGCAAATTAATTTTAGATACAAACAAACGTATTATGCGTACGCCGAATGGTAATGGCGGGGTATTTAAATCATTAGAAAAAGCTAAATTATTAGCTGAGATGAAAGATAATGGCGTCGAATATCTATTTTTAAATAATATTGATAATGCTTTAGTTAAAGTATTAGATCCTGAGTTTGTTGGGTATACTGTAAAACATGATGCTGATATCACAACTAAATCAATACAAGCTTACCAAGATGAAAAGGTAGGCCGTCTCGTTTCAGTTGATGGTAAAAAACGTGTTCTTGAATATTCAGAGCTATCTCAAGATGATGTTAATAGACTTGAAAATGCGAATATTGGTATCCATGTATTTAAAGTTGATTTTCTAATTGAGTCTGCTTCAAAAGCATTGCCATATCATTTAGCAATTAAAAAGTTAAAACAACTTGATGAAGATTTTAGTACTATTGAAAAAGAAACGTTAAAATTCGAATTATTCTATTTTGATATTTTCCAATATGCAGAATCATTTGCTACACTTCAAGTAGATAGAAATAAAGAATTCAGTCCACTCAAAAATAAAGAAGGTCAAGACAGTATAGAAACTGCCGAAAAAGATTTAGAAAATAATCAACTATTATAAAAGAGGTATTTTAATGAATCATATAAATAAAACGGAAGTTCATCAAGAGAAAGAAGGCAAAGTTAAAGAAGCATTTAAAGATATTATCCCACTTTCTTTTGGAGAAGAAGTTGGGAATGCTGTTTCACACGGTATACCGGCATTCTTACTTTTATTCTTCTTGCCATATGCAGCTGTAGAGAGTTATATCCATGATGGTGCACTGAAATCGACGAGTGTATCAGTTTATATTATTAGTATTATGCTGATGTTCCTATCTTCGGCAGTGTATCATTCTATGTCATCACGTTCACCTCAAAAATATATTATGAGGATTATAGATCATAGTATGATTTATATTGCGATTTGTGGAACGAATACACCTATTGCTTTATCATTAGTTGGCGGCTGGTTAGGTTGGGTCATCATGGCTGTTCAATGGGGTATTACAGTTTGGGGGATTATTTATAAATCTACCGCTAAAAATGTAAACCATAAATTAAGTTTAGCAATGTATCTCATTATGGGATGGATGGGCGTTCTTATGGTTCCAGCCATTATTAATAAAGCATCACTTATATTTATGTTATTCATATTATTCGGCGGATTGAGTTACACAATTGGAGCTTGGTTCTATGCTCAAAAGGATAAAAAGTATTTCCACATGATTTGGCATTTCTTCATACTTATAGCATCAATATTGCATTTCATTGCTATCATGTACTTTATGTAGGGGGTAAAGAATGAACTATCGTTTATATTATGTGATTCTTACTATAGTTATATTGATTCAAGTATACTTCTTTTACTACTTTGTTATCGGAGAAGG
Source organism: Mammaliicoccus sp. Marseille-Q6498 (assembly GCF_946151045.1). Taxonomy (NCBI): domain Bacteria; kingdom Bacillati; phylum Bacillota; class Bacilli; order Caryophanales; family Staphylococcaceae; genus Mammaliicoccus; species Mammaliicoccus sp. Marseille-Q6498. Next base: position 2,012,663 of record NZ_OX267714.1, read on the forward strand.
TAAACAAGCTGGTTTGCAATTTATGGGTATTGTCTCTCTTTTATTCGGATTATGTTTAGTATTTATATTTATTGCACTTGTAAGACATCAAAAGAGAAACAATCAGCAAAAATTTAACGAACATATAAAAAAAGGTGAACATAGACGATTGAAATAAAAACTTGGAGACTTCAAGTTATAGGGACTGCCAACAAAGACACGTAAAGTGAACTTGTTGGCAGTCTTTTTTGTTTGTTTCGGATTTCTAACGACCATTATTCGGAATTCTGACCGTTAGCGAGTTTTAACGACCATTATTCGAAATTGTGACCGTTACAGCATTCTAACGACCATTATTCGGAATTCTGACCGTTAGAGTGTTCTAACGACCATTATTCGAAATTGTGACCGTTAGAATATTATACCTCGCTTAAAAACGAGACGCCTGAGGGAATAGTACAAGTCGAAGACTACAGGCTGAGACTGTACCCTAGGCAAGCGAGTTTTTAAGCGTAAAGTTTATATACAAACTAAACTTGAAGTATCTTAAGAGACTTCAAAGTTTTTTACTAAAATTTTAAAATTCGGGTAAAATGTAACTATAACGTATTTTATTGATTTTAAAAGGGGGCAATGAAGATGTCAGATGATAGAAGAATTGATCCGTTTAATCGTAAAAATATTGATAAACCAGAAGAAAAGAAAAGTGAATTGAAGGGTAAGAGTCAAATCGAGAAGAAATTATTTTCTGTATTAGATGATATGGAGAAAAATGGTGCAACTGATAACAAAGAAGAAGAAGTGACGAATTTGCATAGAGAATGGCTTACGTTAAGTTGGCCGAATTATACGGAAGATAAGCATTTAGAAATTATAGAAATGTATGAAGCGGATGCACGGTATCGTGAATACTTTGGTGAAGCGCGTTCGAAAATGTTAATTACAGCAGTTAAACGCGTATTAACTTAAGGTTAAGTGCGTTTATTTTGAGACATCGATTTTTTCGGTGTCTTTTTATAGTTGAAAAATGTAAAATTAACTTTAATTAGTTATTAAATTTAATACATATTTATTTCAAGGAGTTGTGGATATGAAAAAACTTTTTAAAAATGGCACGATATATACGATGGTTAAACCTAATGATTACTATAATGGTGTAATTGTCGGTCAAGATAAAATTGAAAAACTTTTAACTAAAGAAGAAGTGGATTCACTTGATGAACAAGCTTTTCAAGTTGTGGACTTAAAAGGTGGCACGATGTTTCCTGGATTTGTGGAAACGCATATTCACGTAATGGGGACTGGCGTTTGGTTGTCTTCTGTTATTTTAAATGGAGAAACAGACATAGAAGTTGTGAAAAATAAAATTAAGCAAAAGGCTAGTGAACTTTCTAAAGGGGAATGGTTAGTAGCTGAAGGATATGATGAAAATTTGCTTAACGGTATAAGATTGGATAAACATGACTTAGACGAGTTATGCAAAGATAATCCGGTAATTGTTAAACGTGTGTGTAGACATGCAGCGATCGTTAATTCAAAAGCGCTAGAATTATTAGATATTCATGACAACGTTGAAAATCCTGACGGCGGTTCTTTTGAAAAAGTAAATGGTGCTTTAACAGGTTGGGTTTATGACACTGCAATGGAACCATTTGAAGAAATCGCTACGAATGAAGATGAACAGTCTTTAACGAAACATTTAACAAATGCGATTGACTATTTATATCAATATGGATTAACAGGTGCTCATACAGAAGATTTAGGATATTACGAAGATTATAAAGATGTCCTTAATGCATATAAGTCTGTAGTAGGAGACAATAAAAATCAAAAACCGTTTAAAGTGAGATTGTTAAGACACTTTAGTGTTTATGAACAAATGATTGAAGAAGGCGCTACTTTTGTTGATGGATGGATTGAACCTGATGCGATGAAGTTCTATGCGGATGGTGCTTTTGGTGGTAGTACGGCATTGATGAAAGAACCTTATTCAAATGATCCTTCTGGTGAAAATTATGGATTAGCGATATACACGCCTGAAGAATTAGACCAAAAAGTTAAACTAGCTCGAAAGCATAATGGTGCTATTGCTGTTCATATGATTGGTGATAAAGCTTGTGAAATGGTGTTAGATGCAATAGAAGCTAACCCTGTTCCTGATGGATTAAGAGACCGTTTAATTCATATTAGTACTTTAAATGAAGCGTTATTGGAACGTGTTGCTAAATTACCGGTTATTTGCGATGTTCAACCACAATTTATTACGAGTGATTTCCCGTGGATTATGGAAAAATTAGGCGAGAAAAGATCAAGATATTTATATCCATTTAAATCAATGTTAGACTTAAATATTATTATAGGTGGCGGTTCAGATGCGCCTATTGAAATACCGAATCCTATGTTAGGAGTTCATGCAGCAGTAAACAGACAATCATATGGTGAGCATAACACTTATTTTAAGGAAGAAGCGATATCCGTATTTGATGCACTAGCACTTTATACAACTCAAGCGAGCAAAATTGCTCAAACTGAAGATAGAACTGGGTTGATTCATCCAGGGTATGAAGCGGACTTCACTGTATTAGATAAGAATCCTTTTGATATTGAAAGTGGAGCGTTAGCAACTGTTCAAACGACAAAAACGATTGTTAACGGAGAAATTGTATACGAAAGAGAGTAATTTATGACTAAAAATAAAGGTATTATATTAGCGCTTGTACTTATTATGTTTATGAGTGCAATTGAAACATCGATTGTTTCGATAGCCACTCCGACTATGCAAAAAGACTTTGGCATAGGGACGGAAGTAGCATTTATTTTCACTGTATATTTAATTGCAGTCGTATTTATGACACCTATTGTTGGTGAATTGGTTAAACGATTTAATATAAAATTTATAGTGTTATTAGGCATTTCGGTGTTTATTATTGGTAGTGTATTTTGTGGATTAAGTGAAGTAGCGCACAGTTTCCCACTCCTTATTGTTTCAAGAATCGTACAAGGTATGGGTGCGGGTATTATGATGACGCTAGGACAAGTAGTTCCTAAATTAGCATTTCCTATACCTAAAAGATATAAAGTTATGGGAATAGTAGGTAGCGTATGGGGGATATCAAGTATCGTTGGTCCTTTATTAGGTGGTATCATATTAGAATCTTTAAATTGGAGCTTTCTATTCTACATAAATGTTCCAATTGCGTTGTTAGCTATTTTGCTAGTTATTAAATATTTTAACTTTGAACAAGAAACAATTGAAAAAACAAAACTAGATTATAAAGGGTTATTTGTATTTTACGGAATCGTAGCGAGTTTTCTACTTATAGTTTCTGAAAATATACCGTCTCTAATTAGAATCATTTGTATTTTCGCATTGATTTTGTTCGCGTTTCTTCTATATAGAATAGAGTCACGTGTTAAAAACCCGTTTGTACCAGTAGAAGCTTTTAATAGAAAAATTGTTTTAGTGCTGTTCACTGACTTGATATATTCTACAATGTTAATGGGTTATACTATATTTATGCCTATACATTTACAAAATGAATTAGGATTTTCTCCTTTACAAAGTGGGTTATTAATCTTTCCAATGTCTGTCGGTTGGTTAGTCGTTACTTTTGTATTAGGTAATTTAGATAAATTAAAACTGAAATTTATATATATGTTGGCATTTTTAGCTATGTTTGTCGGTAGCTTTGCTATTATAACGGGTGTGGAACTGGTAACGATTATTCCTTTTGCAGTATTTGTAATGGGTATGTCATTTGGTACCGTTTATACAAAAGATGTCGTAATCGTTCAAGAAGAAGCACCACAAAAACATTTAGGATCAATGATGTCGATATATACATTATTTAAAACGATTGGTAGTACAACTGGTTCTCTAGTTGTTGCTTCAATTTTTGTAGTCAACGTTCCATTTTTAGAATATGGCGTTCAAAATATTATGTTATATATTATTGTGATCGCGATTGTATTAACATTAGTTTGGTTCATCTTATTTAAAGAAGTTAAAGATAAATTATAATTGTTTTATAAACATATAGAAAAGGAGTAGCAATATATGAATAGAAAAAATAATCGCTTTGATATATATCAACTGTTGTCAATATTGATTATCATAAGTATTTTCACATTGTCAGGTGCGATTTTCATTGTGTTGCTTTCCTTTGGTATGTTCGGATTAAGTAGAATATTAATCTATTATGGATTAGCAGAATTTGATTATAACAAAAGCATGATTGATAATTTATTTTATTATGGTAGCTACATTTTATTTGGCTATTTTACTTTAATAGCAATCGAATTTTTGTTAGACCGAATTAAAAATAAACTGAATGACAATCCATATTTCAAGGGTATGACTTTTCATTTATTAACCATTGCAATTAGCACGATTATGTTTTATTTTTCAGTACATATTTATTATTCCAATATCAAAATTGATTTTTGGGTAATTTTAGTCATTATCACAATACTTTATATTTGTACTGAAATTTTCTATCCAGATAGTAAAAATTTAAATAGATAAAACATTTATTTTGATTTCCGAAATAAAATAGTGCATAATAGCTAAGGTATATTTAGAAGGAGTTGAAACCATGGACGTTCAGGACATTTCAAAAGGTAAACGAAATCTAGTAGTAGCAGTGATGCTAGTGAGTGCCTTTGTCGCTATTTTAAACCAAACTTTATTAAACACTGCAATACCTGAAATTATGAAACACTTAGATATAGACGCAAACCAAGGTCAATGGTTAATGACTGGTTTTATGCTAGTTAACGGGGTAATGATCCCGGCAACTGCTTTTTTAATGGATAAATTTAATACGAAACCACTTTATTTGATGGCGATGCTATCCTTTACGATAGGTACTTTGGTTGCTGCTTTAGCTCCGAACTTTGTCATCTTAATGTCTGCCAGAGTACTTCAGGCTATGGGTGCTGGCGTAATGATGCCACTTATGCAATTTGTGCTCTTCAATTTATTCCCTAAAGAAAAACGTGGATTTGCAATGGGTATGGCTGGATTAGTTATCTCATTTGCACCTGCAATAGGTCCAACTTTATCTGGTTATTTAGTAGATAATTTTAGTTGGAGAAGTCCTTTCTACACAATTATCCCATTTGCAGTAGTAGCTTTAGCATTCGGTGCTAAATACTTAACGAATATTTCTAAACCAAAAGATGTTCATTTAGATGTATTATCATTAATATTATCTACGGTCGGTTTTGGTGCGTTGTTATATGGATTTAGTAGTGCAGGGTCACTAGGATTCGGTTCATTAACAGTTATTGTTTCATTAATTATCGGTGTCGTAACGATTACCTTATTTATTTTAAGACAATTACGTATGGAAACACCTCTTTTAAATGTTAGAGTATTTAAATATAAAACATTCGCATTAACAACAGTAATCGGTGTTTTCTCTATGGTATCTTTAATAGGTCCATCTTTATTGATGCCTATGTACATGCAAGATGCAAGAGGCTATTCTGCACTTATTTCCGGGTTGTTATTACTACCTGGTGCAATCATTACAGGTATAATGTCACTTGTAACAGGTCGATTGTTTGATAAATACGGTGCGAAATGGCTCGCTATTACAGGATTTACTATAATTACAGTAACGACTTTAATGCTTGCATTTTTAAGTACCGATACTTCTTTATTATATTTAATCATTATCTATACAATAAGAATGTTCGGTGTCTCAATGATTATGATGCCTGTTAATACAGCAGGTTTAAATTCAATACCTAATGAAGTTCTTTCTCATGGTACAGCTATGATGAACACATTAAGAACGATAGCTGGTTCAATTGGTACGGGTATATTAGTAACAATTATGTCAATTGGTGCTAAAAACTTTAACCCTTCAAAAGAGCAACTACAAACAGCAAGTTCTGGTAATAAAGCTGAGATACTACAATCTCAAGCTATGATACACGGTATCAATATTGCATTTTTAGTATTAACAATTATCGTATTCTTCGGTGTTGTACTTTCAATATTTATTAAGACAGAAAATAAACATCATAATACGAGAGTTCCTAACAATGCGACACAACAATAAAGAATAAATTCTGATATGCTCCTTTTAAAGTAGATCCTTAAATGTGATAACTTTAGAAGGAGTTTTTTTTATGTAGACAAAAAGCTTTAATTTCAATCAATAAATTAACAATAAGGATAGTATTTTTGTTACACTAAAAGTAATATGAAAGATTTAAATGAAGAAGGGGAGTATTGGCATTGTTATCTGTAGAACAGGTTAAAGATCTAGTAGGAGAATTAAAAGATCCTATCGTAGAAGTACCACTTAAAGAAACAGGTGGTATTGTTGAAGTAAATATTAAAGAAGAAAAAGAACATATAAGTGTTAAAGTGGCGATTGCAAAATTAGGTGGACAGCCACAATTAGATTTACAAATGGAAATAGTAGATTTATTAAAAGAAAATGGTGCTAAAACGGTTGGCATTAGATTCGATGAACTTCCTGAAGAAGCTTTAGAAAAATTTAAAGGCGTAATGGAAGAACAAACGATCGAAGGTTTACTATCTAAAGATAATCCAGTTGAATTTATCGCTATTGCTTCTGGTAAAGGAGGCGTAGGTAAGTCGACTGTTGCTGTTAACTTAGCTGTTTCTTTAGCTAGACAAGGAAAAAAAGTAGGACTAGTAGATGCTGACATTTATGGTTTTAGTGTGCCAGATATGATGGGTATACAAGTGAAACCAGAAGTTGAAGGTGAACAAATCATTCCTGTAGAAAGCCACGGTGTGAAAGTTATATCTATGGCATTTTTTGTTGAAGAAAATGCACCAGTTATATGGAGAGGTCCTATGCTAGGGAAAATGATTACAAGTTTCTTCACTGAAGTTAAATGGGGAGAACTCGATTATTTAATCTTAGATTTACCACCAGGTACTGGAGATGTAGCATTAGATGTGCATACAATGTTACCTTCAAGTAAAGAAATTATTGTTACAACACCTCATCCAACTGCAGCTTTTGTTGCAGCTAGAGCAGGGGCTATGGCGAAACACACTGAACACACAATTTTAGGTGTTATTGAAAACATGTCTTATTTCCAAAGTAAAGAAACAGGTAATAAAGAGTATGTATTTGGAAAAGGCGGCGGAACTAAATTAGCGCAAGAACTTCAAACACCTTTATTAGGGGAGCTTCCGTTAAGCCAGCCAGAATGGGATGAAGATAATTTCTCTCCATCTATATATGGTGAGAATGAACCATTAGGTAAGGTTTATAAACAAATTGCTGAAAATGTTATTGATATAACAACTGAAGAGTAGTGTGGAGGTAAGACGGTGACCTTAAAATATTTAATTCAATTTTATAGAAAGACTTTACTTATTGGTGTAATTGTTACTTATTTATCTTCGTTAATTTTCGGATATGATAAAGTTACGAAATATTTATTCTTAGGAGAAGTCGGAGATTTTATTGCTGCTTCTGTTTGGTTTGTAGTTGTTGGTCTATTAGTAGCCACAATTAGTCAGCTAGCATATTTTATATATTTATTTATAAATCAACTAGGTATAGGAATTTTCGGGAGGATTTGGCCACACGTTCAAATCGTTGTAACGATATTTGCAATATTTGATTTAGTTTATTTTAGATTTTTAAGATTTGGTGGTACAGATCAGATTGTTTCATTTATTTGGTTGCCAATTGCAGTCATTATATTTGCCCTTGTCACGAGCCAGATAAAAAATAAGCAGTCCAAGAAGAATTTATGGATTCCTTCTATGTTTTTTATGATCGTCATGACAACAGTAGAATTGATACCATTTTTAAGGGTCGAAGATACAAGTTGGATTTATATTACGATTTTTGGTTTATTAATTTGTAATTCATATCAACTTATATTCTTACCTAAATTCAACAAATTATCTCTTGAAGAAAGAAAACGTAAGCAAGAAAACAATAAGAATCATAATAAAAAGTTAAATAAATAAAGCATCATTACTTAACCTCTAAGTTGTTTTCAAAAGCAATTTAGAGGTTTCTTTTTATTTAGTTAAAAAAATAGAGAAATACGGTTGACTTTTAATATGCCACTTGATATTATATAAAGGTCGCTGAAAACGACAGCACAACAACGAGTCACACACATAAAAAACTTTTTCGAAAGTGTAAAATTGACTCTTGTATCAACGTAATAAATGTTATATATTTATAAACGTGTTAAAAAAACAAGTTGTAAACATCGAATGTATTTAGTACAATAGACGTTAGACAATTTGTGTTATGAACATTGAAAACTGAATGACAATATGTCAACGTAAATTCCAATAATTTGAGTGCTATTTAATAGTACTTCCAAGAGTGATTGGCTATACCAATCAACAAGAGCTAATCAAGCTTACTTCTTTATGGAGAGTTTGATCCTGGCTCAGGATGAACGCTGGCGGCGTGCCTAATACATGCAAGTCGAGCGAACAGATGAGAAGCTTGCTTCTCTGATGTTAGCGGCGGACGGGTGAGTAACACGTGGGTAACCTACCTATAAGACTGGGATAACTTCGGGAAACCGGAGCTAATACCGGATAATATTTTGAACCGCATGGTTCGATAGTGAAAGGCGGCTTCGGCTGTCACTTATAGATGGACCCGCGCCGTATTAGCTAGTTGGTAAGGTAATGGCTTACCAAGGCGACGATACGTAGCCGACCTGAGAGGGTGATCGGCCACACTGGAACTGAGACACGGTCCAGACTCCTACGGGAGGCAGCAGTAGGGAATCTTCCGCAATGGGCGAAAGCCTGACGGAGCAACGCCGCGTGAGTGATGAAGGTTTTCGGATCGTAAAACTCTGTTGTTAGGGAAGAACAAATTTGTTAGTAACTGAACAAGTCTTGACGGTACCTAACCAGAAAGCCACGGCTAACTACGTGCCAGCAGCCGCGGTAATACGTAGGTGGCAAGCGTTATCCGGAATTATTGGGCGTAAAGCGCGCGTAGGCGGTTTCTTAAGTCTGATGTGAAAGCCCACGGCTCAACCGTGGAGGGTCATTGGAAACTGGGGAACTTGAGTGCAGAAGAGGAGAGTGGAATTCCATGTGTAGCGGTGAAATGCGCAGAGATATGGAGGAACACCAGTGGCGAAGGCGGCTCTCTGGTCTGTAACTGACGCTGAGGTGCGAAAGCGTGGGGATCAAACAGGATTAGATACCCTGGTAGTCCACGCCGTAAACGATGAGTGCTAAGTGTTAGGGGGTTTCCGCCCCTTAGTGCTGCAGCTAACGCATTAAGCACTCCGCCTGGGGAGTACGACCGCAAGGTTGAAACTCAAAGGAATTGACGGGGACCCGCACAAGCGGTGGAGCATGTGGTTTAATTCGAAGCAACGCGAAGAACCTTACCAAATCTTGACATCCTTTGATCGCTCTAGAGATAGAGTTTTCCCCTTCGGGGGACAAAGTGACAGGTGGTGCATGGTTGTCGTCAGCTCGTGTCGTGAGATGTTGGGTTAAGTCCCGCAACGAGCGCAACCCTTAAGCTTAGTTGCCATCATTAAGTTGGGCACTCTAGGTTGACTGCCGGTGACAAACCGGAGGAAGGTGGGGATGACGTCAAATCATCATGCCCCTTATGATTTGGGCTACACACGTGCTACAATGGATAATACAAAGGGCAGCGAACCCGCGAGGTCAAGCAAATCCCATAAAATTATTCTCAGTTCGGATTGTAGTCTGCAACTCGACTACATGAAGCTGGAATCGCTAGTAATCGTAGATCAGCATGCTACGGTGAATACGTTCCCGGGTCTTGTACACACCGCCCGTCACACCACGAGAGTTTGTAACACCCGAAGCCGGTGGAGTAACCTTTTTAGGAGCTAGCCGTCGAAGGTGGGACAAATGATTGGGGTGAAGTCGTAACAAGGTAGCCGTATCGGAAGGTGCGGCTGGATCACCTCCTTTCTAAGGATTATTCGGAATGACCATTAGGTCATGGAATTGCGGAGACATATTGTATTCAGTTTTGAATGTTTATTTTGACATTCAACAATAATTGCACATTGAAAACTAGATAAGTAAGCAAATAGATTTTACCAAGCAAAAAACCGAGTGAATTTTTAACGAAATTCAACAAGCTTAATAATCGCGCGTCGTCTTTTTAGACGACATCACAGATTAATAACATTTATTTTCTTAAACAATTTATTGTATAAGGAAATATTAGATTAAGTTATTAAGGGCGCACGGTGGATGCCTTGGCACTAGAAGCCGAAGAAGGACGTTACTAACGACGATATGCTTTGGGGAGCTGTAAGTACGCTTTGATCCAGAGATTTCCGAATGGGGAAACCCAGCATGAGTTATGTCATGTTATCCGCATATGAATACATAGTATGTGAGAAGGCACACCCGGAGAACTGAAACATCTTAGTACCCGGAGGAAGAGAAAGAAAACTCGATTCCCTGAGTAGCGGCGAGCGAAACGGGAATAGCCCAAACCAACAGGCTTGCCTGTTGGGGTTGTAGGACACTCAATACGGAGTTACAAAGGAAATAATTAAACGAATGGCTTTGGAAAAGCCAACCATAGAAGGTAAAAGTCCTGTAGTTGAAAGTTATTTCTCTCCTGAGTGGATCCTGAGTACGGCGGAACACGTGAAATTCCGTCGGAATCCGGGAGGACCATCTCCCAAGGCTAAATACTCTCTAGTGACCGATAGTGAACCAGTACCGTGAGGGAAAGGTGAAAAGCACCCCGGAAGGGGAGTGAAATAGAACCTGAAACCGTGTGCTTACAAATAGTCAGAGCCCGTTAATGGGTGATGGCGTGCCTTTTGTAGAATGAACCGGCGAGTTACGATTTGATGCAAGGTTAAGCAGTAAATGTGGAGCCGTAGCGAAAGCGAGTCTGAATAGGGCGAATGAGTATCTGGTCGTAGACCCGAAACCAAGTGATCTACCCATGTCCAGGTTGAAGTTCAGGTAACACTGAATGGAGGACCGAACCGACTTACGTTGAAAAGTGAGCGGATGAGGTGTGGGTAGCGGAGAAATTCCAATCGAACTTGGAGATAGCTGGTTCTCTCCGAAATAGCTTTAGGGCTAGCCTCAAGTGATGATTATTGGAGGTAGAGCACTGTTTGGACGAGGGGCCCCTCTAGGGTTACCGAATTCAGACAAACTCCGAATGCCAAATAATTTAACTTGGGAGTCAGACCATGGGTGATAAGGTCCATGGTCGAAAGGGAAACAGCCCAGACCACCAGCTAAGGTCCCAAAATATATGTTAAGTGGAAAAGGATGTGGCGTTGCCCAGACAACTAGGATGTTGGCTTAGAAGCAGCCATCATTTAAAGAGTGCGTAATAGCTCACTAGTCGAGTGACACTGCGCCGAAAATGTACCGGGGCTAAACATATTACCGAAGCTGTGGATTATCCTAAGGATAATGGTAGGAGAGCGTTCTAAACGTGTCGAAGCATGATCGTAAGGACATGTGGAATGTTTAGAAGTGAGAATGCCGGTGTGAGTAGCGAAAGATGGGTGAGAATCCCATCCACCGATTGACTAAGGTTTCCAGAGGAAGGCTCGTCCGCTCTGGGTTAGTCGGGACCTAAGCCGAGGCCGATAGGCGTAGGCGATGGATAACAGGTAGATATTCCTGTACCACCTATGATTGTTTGAACGATGGGGGGACGCAGTAGGATAGGCGAAGCGTGCTGTTGGAGTGCACGTCCAAGCAATAAGACTGAGTGTTAGGCAAATCCGGCACTCGTAAGGTTGAGTTGTGATGGGGAGTTGGATCATGTATCCGGCGAGTCGTTGATTTCACACTGCCAAGAAAAGCCTCTAGTTAGAAAATAGGTGCCCGTACCGCAAACCGACACAGGTAGTCAAGATGAGAATTCTAAGGTGAGCGAGCGAACTCTCGTTAAGGAACTCGGCAAAATGACCCCGTAACTTCGGGAGAAGGGGTGCTTTTTAGGGTGCAAGCCTTGAAGAGCCGCAGTGAATAGGCCCAAGCGACTGTTTATCAAAAACACAGGTCTCTGCTAAACCGTAAGGTGATGTATAGGGGCTGACGCCTGCCCGGTGCTGGAAGGTTAAGAGGAGTGGTTAGCTTCTGCGAAGCTACGAATCGAAGCCCCAGTAAACGGCGGCCGTAACTATAACGGTCCTAAGGTAGCGAAATTCCTTGTCGGGTAAGTTCCGACCCGCACGAAAGGCGTAACGATTTGGGCACTGTCTCAACGAGAGACTCGGTGAAATCATAGTACCTGTGAAGATGCAGGTTACCCGCGACAGGACGGAAAGACCCCGTGGAGCTTTACTGCAGCCTGATATTGAAATTTGGCACAGCTTGTACAGGATAGGTAGGAGCCTTAGAAGCGTGAGCGCTAGCTTACGTGGAGGCGCTGGTGGGATACTACCCTGGCTGTGTTGACTTTCTAACCCGCACCATTTGATCATGGTGGGAGACAGTGTCAGGCGGGCAGTTTGACTGGGGCGGTCGCCTCCTAAAGAGTAACGGAGGCGCTCAAAGGTTCCCTCAGAATGGTTGGAAATCATTCGCAGAGTGTAAAGGCACAAGGGAGCTTGACTGCGAGACTTACAAGTCGAGCAGGGTCGAAAGACGGACTTAGTGATCCGGTGGTTCCGCATGGAAGGGCCATCGCTCAACGGATAAAAGCTACCCCGGGGATAACAGGCTTATCTCCCCCAAGAGTTCACATCGACGGGGAGGTTTGGCACCTCGATGTCGGCTCATCGCATCCTGGGGCTGTAGTCGGTCCCAAGGGTTGGGCTGTTCGCCCATTAAAGCGGTACGCGAGCTGGGTTCAGAACGTCGTGAGACAGTTCGGTCCCTATCCGTCGTGGGCGTAGGAAATTTGAGAGGAGCTGTCCTTAGTACGAGAGGACCGGGATGGACATACCTCTGGTGTACCAGTTGTCGTGCCAACGGCATAGCTGGGTAGCTATGTATGGACGGGATAAGTGCTGAAAGCATCTAAGCATGAAGCCCCCCTCAAGATGAGATTTCCCAACTTCGGTTATAAGATCCCTCAAAGATGATGAGGTTAATAGGTTCGGGGTGTAAGCGCAGTAATGTGTGTAGCTGACGAATACTAATCGATCGAAGACTTAATCAAAATTTTAAAATCGGTTTTGCGCCGTAAAATCTGCTTACTATCTAGTTTTGAATGTGCAATACATTCTATATAAGTTATTACTATTTGTCTGGTGACGATAGCAAAGAGGTCACACCTGTTCCCATGCCGAACACAGAAGTTAAGCTCTTTAGCGCCGATGGTAGTTGGGCTTACGTTCCGCGAGAGTAGGACGTTGCCGGGCAAATATTTAAATTATTCCACAGTAGCTCAGTGGTAGAGCTATCGGCTGTTAACCGATCGGTCGTAGGTTCGAGTCCTACCTGTGGAGCCATGGCCCCTTGGTCAAGCGGTTAAGACACCGCCCTTTCACGGCGGTAACACGGGTTCGAGTCCCGTAGGGGTCATTTTAATGGAGAATTAGCTCAGCTGGGAGAGCATCTGCCTTACAAGCAGAGGGTCGGCGGTTCGAACCCGTCATTCTCCACCATTTAAATTAATAAGCTGGAGGGGTAGCGAAGTGGCTAAACGCGGCGGACTGTAAATCCGCTCCTTCGGGTTCGGCAGTTCGAATCTGCCCCCCTCCACCATTGTTGGGCTATAGCCAAGCGGTAAGGCAACGGACTTTGACTCCGTCACCCGCTGGTTCGAATCCAGCTAGCCCAGCCATTAGAGCCATTAGCTCAGTTGGTAGAGCATCTGACTTTTAATCAGAGGGTCAGAGGTTCGAATCCTCTATGGCTCATAAATTGAGAGTCTAGAATGATATTCTAGACAAAATAAAATAGACGTAATTCTTTTCAATAAGAATTGCGTCTATTTTTTATTTTCATTTTTCTAAAGACTTTTAAAAATTGATATGCATAGTTCATGCAATATCAATATACATTGATGTATAAATATTTGGAATATATTAATTTTATCCGGGAAACCTTATAAAACTTGATGTAAGTGCTTACATAAACTACAATATAATAGTATTGATAAATAAGGGGGATTTTCAAATTATGAAAAAAAGCATTGAAGTTATAGGTGCACCAACTGCATTTGGTCAACGTAAATTAGGAGTAAATTTTGGACCGAACGCATTAAGATATGCAGGTCTAATTGAAAGAATAAAAAAAATTGGTCATGAAGTTATAGATAAGGGGAATGTTGTATCTCCTGAAATAAATATGGAAAAATATAAAAGCGAACAAAAAGGATTAAGAAATTTAGAAGAAGTGATTACTTTTTCAAATAGTCTATATGAAAAAGTGAGTGAAACGAAAAAAAGAGGGCATTTCCCATTAATTCTTGGTGGTGATCATTCGTTATCAATAGGATCAATTGCAGGGATAAGTGAACATTATGAGAATCTAGGTGTGATTTGGTATGATGCACATGGAGATTTAAATACACTTGATTCATCACCGAGCGGTAATATTCACGGTATGCCTCTTAGAGCTTTGATTGGAGAAGGCGACGAATCTTTAATCAATATTGGTGGTTATAAAAATAAAGTTAAACCAGAGAATATAGTACTAATAGGTATGAGAGATTTAGATGAAGGTGAGAAGGAATACATTAAAGAAGTAGGTATTCGTACATACACTATGGCAGATATTGATAGACTTGGTATGAGTACTGTTATTTCTGAAACAATTGATTACTTAAAGGATAAAACAGATGGCGTACATCTTTCATTAGACGTAGATGCATTAGATCCTGTGGAAACACCTGGTACTGGTACAACTGTTCCAGGAGGCGTAACTTACAGAGAAAGTCATTTAGCTATGGAAATGCTACATGAATCCAATTTAATCGTTTCTGCTGATTTAGTTGAAGTAAATCCATTGATAGATGATTGTAATAAGACCGCTCATCAAGCAATTGGTTTAATGGGCTCTTTCTTTGGAGAAAAGTTATTATAAGTATTGAACATTATTATTAATAGAAGACAAACCTGAAAAAATTAAACGA
This sequence comes from Mammaliicoccus sp. Marseille-Q6498, assembly GCF_946151045.1. Classification (NCBI taxonomy): domain Bacteria; kingdom Bacillati; phylum Bacillota; class Bacilli; order Caryophanales; family Staphylococcaceae; genus Mammaliicoccus; species Mammaliicoccus sp. Marseille-Q6498. The sequence goes on from NZ_OX267714.1 coordinate 2,027,695, forward strand.
TTTTTCAGGTTTGTTTTTTGTTTATAATATTACATTTTTAAAGGAATATTATAATTATTATCAGACATTATCATTATGCTATAAACCCTTTTTCATTTAAAATAAAACTAAATTAACAATATATCTAAAAAATTGATATAATAAGCACTAGGTAAATGAAACACGGAGGAGATACTATGCAGTTACCTGATATATTTGGTGGATTGAGTGCCTTAAAGGTGATTACAGGTATACTTGATTTAATTATTGTATGGTATGTATTGTACTTAATTATTACAGTCGTTAAAGGTACAAAAGCTATACAGTTATTAAAAGGTATATTTTTCATCATAATTGGTAGAACAGTAAGTGATTTTTTAAATTTAACAACAACAACGCTCTTATTTGATTTTGTTTTGCAATGGGGATTTTTAGCGATTATCGTAATTTTTCAACCTGAATTTAGAAGAGCTTTAGAACAATTAGGTCGAGGAAGTTTATTTAAACGGGTAAACGTGGCAACATCTGCTGAACAAGAGAGATTAACTGATAGTGTCGATAAAGCTGTACAATATATGGCTAAGCGTCGTATTGGGGCATTGATTGTATTTGAAAAAGAAACTGGCTTACAAGACTACATAGAAACAGGAATACCTATTAATGCTGATATTTCACAAGAACTACTTACAAATATTTTTATACCGAATACGCCTTTGCATGACGGCGCGATGATTATACAAGAACATAAGATAGCAACAGCGGCAAGTTATTTACCTTTATCAGATAGTCAGAAAATATCCAAAAGTTTAGGTACGAGACATAGAGCTGCAGTAGGGATATCAGAAGTATCCGATGCATTTACTGTCGTAGTATCTGAAGAAACTGGATCAATTTCTGTAACGTTTGATGGGAAGTTAAGAAAAGAAATTTCAGCTGAAGCATTTAGAGAATTACTAGTTGAACATTGGTTTGGTTCTGTTCAAAACAGAAAGGATGTGGAATAGATGCTAGAGTCTAAATGGGGATTACGTTTTATTGCGTTTGTTCTTGCATTATTCATGTTCTTATCTGTTAACAATGTATTTGGCAGTTTGTTTTCTGAGAATACTTTAAAAAGTTCTGATCATGTCATTGAAGATGTACCTGTAGATACTATATATAATACGAAAGAATTATATTTATCAGGTGCACCAAAAACAGTCGATGTAAAAGTTTCTGGGCCACGATCAACGATTTTACAAGCTGAGAAATTGTTGAATTTCAAAGTTTCATTAGATTTGAAAAATAAATCAGTTGGTCAATACAAAGAGAAGTTTAAAGTGAAAGGTTTAAGTGATGATTTGAAATATCAAGTTATTCCTAAAACTGCTAACGTCACGTTACAAGAAAAAGTTTCTAAAAAGTATCCAATAGAAGCAGAAATTAATCAAAATAGAATTGCTTCAGGATATGAATTAGTTGGTGAAAGAGTTAGTCCATCACAAGTCACAATTACTGGTGGCCAAGAAGAATTGAACAAGATTGCTTATGTCAAAGCAACATTAGATGATAATAAACAACTAACTTCTGACACAACAGAAAAAGCAGGAATAAGCGTGTTAGATAGTAACTTGAATAAGTTAGATGTTCAAATTAGACCTGATACAGTAAATGTTAAAATTAAAGTAGAAAGATCGAGTAAGACAGTAAGTTTAAATCCCATTACAAAGGGAACTACATCAAAAGATATTAATATTGATGACATAAATTTAGATAAATCCGAAGTGAAAATATATGGTTCAAGAAATGTATTAGACGGCATTGGGTCAATAGATGTACCTGTTGATGTATCAAATATCAACAGTGATACAACAAAAAAAGTAGATTTAAGCTTACCTGATGGTATCGATGATGCGGAATTTAAAAATGTTGAAGCAAAAATTACAACTTCTAAAAATTAAAAGAAATAAAGGAGAATTATAAATGGGCAAATATTTTGGGACTGACGGTGTAAGAGGAGTGGCTAATTCTGAATTAACACCAGAAATTGCATTTAGATTAGGTAGATTTGGTGGTTATGTATTAGCTAAAAAACACAATAGCGAAAACCCGAAAGTGTTAGTAGGTAGAGACACTCGTGTTTCTGGAGAAATGTTAGAATCTGCACTTATTGCAGGACTATCTTCAATTGGAGCAGAAGTCATGAGATTAGGGGTTGTTTCAACACCAGGTGTTGCATATTTAACGAGAGAAATGGATGCAGATTTAGGTGTCATGATAAGTGCATCTCATAATCCGGTTGCAGATAATGGCATTAAATTCTTCGGGCCAGACGGATTCAAATTAACAGATGATGAAGAATTAGAAATTGAAAAATTATTAGATTCAACTGAAGATAACCTTCCAAGACCTACAGGTAAAGATTTGAACCATATTTCAGATTACTTTGAAGGTGCTCAAAAATATATAAGCTATATTAAATCAACAGTTGATGGAGATTTAGATGGTCTTAAAATTGTATTAGATGGTGCACACGGTGCGACATATTCATTAGCTCCATATTTATTCGGTGATTTAGAAGCAAGTACTGAAACAATCGGATGTAAGCCAGACGGATACAATATTAATTTAAATGTAGGTTCTACACATCCTGAAGAACTAGCAAAAGCAGTATTAGATCACGGTGCCGACTTAGGTTTAGCTTTTGACGGAGACGGAGATAGAATTATAGCAGTAGATGATAAAGGTCAAATCATTGATGGAGACCAAATTATGTTCATTTTAGCTCAAGACATGGCTAAAAATGGAGACTTAAAAGATAATATGGTTGTATCTACTGTAATGAGTAATTTAGGATTCTACAAAGCACTTGAAGAAGAAGGTATTAAATCAAACAAGACTAAAGTAGGCGATAGATATGTCGTTGAAGAAATGAGACGTGGATCATACAGTCTAGGTGGCGAGCAGTCAGGTCATATTGTATTAATGGACTATAATACAACTGGTGATGGACTATTAACTGGTGCACATTTAGCAAGCATTGTTAAAAGAACAGGCAAGAGCCTTAGTGATTTAGCAAGCAAAATGAAAAAATATCCACAAAGATTAGTAAATGTTAGAGTTTCTGATAAATTTGGTGTTGAAGAAAATACTAAAGTTGCAGAAGTTATAACTAAAGTAGAAGTTGAAATGAACGGAGAAGGTCGTATATTAGTAAGACCTTCTGGAACTGAGCCGTTAGTACGCGTTATGGTTGAAGCGAAAACTGAAGAAGATGCTGAAAGATTCGTGAATACTATATCAGAAGTAGTACAAAAAGAAATGGGAATTGAATAAATAAAATCAAACTGCTGTTATTTATATAATGGCAGTTTTTTAATTAAAAATTTTTACTTATGATTCTTGTTAACGGGTTCTAACGACCATTATTCGGAATTGTGACCGTTAGCGGGTTCTAACGACCATTATTCAGAATTGTGACCGTTAGAATATGACCTCTCGATTAAAAACGAGACGCCTGAGGGAATAGTACAAGTCGAAGACTACAGGCTGAGACTGTACCCTAGGCAAGCGAGTTTTTAATCGATTTAGTTTAAATACAAACTGAACTGCTGTTATTTATATAATGGCAGTTTTCTTTTTTATAAATATAATTTATTTATTTAAAAAATGTAGTTTTTGTAACATATTTGTACTATTTATCGTATTATAATTGCACATCATAAAATTTCATTGTAGAATGAAGAAAGATTGCAGAAAAAGGAGGAAAGTAAGGTTTAGTAAAATAAGGAAACTTATAGCGCCTGAACAAAGATAAGACATGATTTTTGATACGTGTATATTCAGATACATGTTGAATGATTGTTTTTAGACTTTGTTGACGAGGAGGATAGTTATCGAATTTCGGCGGATGCTATCCCGGATGTGGCCCATTCGAGAGTTCAATGTTTAAAGCATACAGGTGACTGTATGTCCAAAGACATTGAAATAGCCATGAAGTAAATAAAGAATTGAAAGCGACTGGACAAGAATTTTATTTGTCTAACCGCTTATTTCAAATTGGAGGAATTTTGTTTATGTGTGGAATAGTAGGATATATTGGTACAGCCAATGCTAAAGAATTATTACTTAAAGGTTTAGAAAAATTAGAATATAGAGGCTATGATTCAGCTGGTATTGCTGTACGTAACGAAGAAGAAATCAAAGTTTTTAAAGAAAAAGGTAGAATTGCAGAGTTACGTAAAGTAGCACAAACTGATTTTGATGGAAATATCGGAATTGGACATACACGTTGGGCAACTCATGGTGTACCTAACTATGATAATGCTCACCCTCATCAATCAACATCTGGTCGTTTTACATTAGTACACAACGGTGTTATTGAAAACTACGAACAACTTAGAAGAGAATTTTTAGAAGGTATTACTTTTAAATCTGATACTGATACTGAAGTTATCGTAGAATTAATTGAACATTTTTCAAATGAAGGATTAACTACAGAAGAATCATTCAATAAAGTATTATCTTTATTACATGGTTCATATGCATTAGGTTTATTAGATGAGCAAGATGCAGATACAATTTATGTAGCTAAAAACAAATCACCTTTATTAGTAGGTATTGGCGATGGATTTAATGTTATTGCTTCAGATGCAATTGCAATGTTAGCAGTTACTGACACTTACAAAGAATTGGTTGATAATGAAATTGTTATCGTTAAACGCGATGAAGTTATTATTAAAGATCAAGACGGTAAAGTTATCGAAAGAGATAGCTACAAAGCTGAAATTGATGCTTCTGATGTTGAAAAAGGTACTTACGATCACTACATGTTAAAAGAAATTCATGAACAACCTGGAGTTATGCGTAATATCATCCAAAATTACCAAGATGAAAGTGGCGAACTTAAAATTGATAAAGCCATTATAGATGATGTTGCACAAGCTGACAGAATTTATATCGTTGCTTGTGGTACAAGTTATCATGCAGGATTAGTTGGTAAAGAATTTATCGAAAAATGGGCTGAAGTACCAACTGAAGTACATGTTGCTTCTGAGTTCGTATACAATATGCCATTATTATCTAAAAAACCACTATTTATCTTCATTTCACAATCAGGTGAAACTGCAGATAGCCGTGCGGTATTAGTTGAAGCGAAACGTTTAGGACATAAAGCATTAACAATTACGAACGTACCAGGCTCTACACTATCACGTGAAGCGGATCATACGTTAATCTTACACGCAGGTCCAGAAATCGCTGTTGCTTCTACAAAAGCATATACAGCTCAAATAGCAGTATTAGCAATACTTTCACAAGTTGTTGCAACTGCACACGGTAAAAATACTGGTGTAGATATTATTCCTGAATTAGCAAAAGTAACAACAGCTATTACAGCAATTGTTGATGATGCACCGAAAATGGAAGAAATTGCGAAGAACTTCTTAGAAACAACTCGTAATGCATTCTTTATCGGTAGAGCAATGGACTACTATGTTGGTCTTGAAGGTGCTTTAAAACTTAAAGAAATTTCTTATATCCAAGCAGAAGGATTTGCTGGAGGAGAATTAAAACACGGTACAATCGCTTTAATTGAAGAAGGAACACCAATTATTGCATTATCAACACAAGAAAAAGTAAACTTATCAATCCGTGGTAATGTTAAAGAAGTTGTAGCACGTGGTGCAAACCCATGTATTATTTCTATGGAAGGTTTAGAACATGATGGAGATACTTACGTTATTCCTCATGTACATGAACTGTTATCTCCATTAGTATCAGTTGTTACACTACAATTAATTTCATACTACGCAGCACTTCACAGAGGTTGTGACGTAGATAAACCACGTAACTTAGCAAAATCAGTTACAGTTGAATAGTATTACAGTATAAAGAGTTGAAGAGTTGAGACATATTGTCTCAACTCTTTTTTTGATTGTTTTGGAATTCTAACGACCATTATTCAGAATTCTGACCGTTAGCGGGTTCTAACGACCATTATTCGGAATTCTGACCGTTAGAATATAACCCTTCGATTAAAGACGAGACGCCTGAGGGAATAGTACAAGTCGAAGACTACAGGCTGAGACTGTACCCTAGGCAAGCGAGTTTTTAATCGTTAATTTTATCTAAAACTCAACTCTTTTTTTATAAACAAATATATTGAATTATATACTATAGGGGGGTATAGTATTAACTAAAGAAAGGACGTGAGGTTATGGATGAATTTTTACGTGATGAGCCTGTTACACCAAGAACTAAAGAAGAGAAAGATAAAGTAATAAATAGATTGAAAAGAATAGAAGGTCAAGTTCGTGGCATACAAAGCATGGTTGAAGAGGATCGTTATTGTGTTGATATTTTAGTACAAATTAGTGCGATACAATCTGCTCTTAAAAATGTAGGTTTTCAAGTTACTGAACGTCACATGAAGCATTGTGTATCAGATGCTATTCAAAATGGTAATGGTGACGAAGCGATAGAAGAATTAATGGCTGTTCTTAAACAATTTTCTAAATAGGGAGGTGTATTTTATGAGTGAATCAAAAACAGCAACTGTTGGTGTTACGGGTATGACGTGTGCAGCTTGTTCAAGCAGAATTGAGAAGGTGCTTAACAGAATGGATGGCGTTGAAGCTCAAGTAAACTTATCAACTGAAAAGGCATCCATCTCATATGACACTGATCAAGCTTCTATAAATGATATTACAGGTAGAATTGAAAAGTTGGGATACGGTGTCTTAACTGAAAAAGTCGATTTAGACGTTTATGGTATGACATGTGCAGCTTGTTCAACACGAATTGAAAAAGTGTTAAATAGACAAGAAGGTATAGAACAAGCTTCAGTGAATTTAACGACTGAACAAGCTAACGTTGAGTATAATCCAGAAATGATAGATATAAAAGCAATCATTCAAAAGATTAAAAACGCTGGATATGACGCACAAGCTAAAAGTGATACTCAAGATAAACAAACACATAAAGATAAAGAAGCTAAGCGAATGAAAGTGAAATTAATTATTTCAGCTATTTTATCATTACCACTTATCGTAACGATGTTTGTTCATTTATTTAATATGTCTTTACCTCATATATTTATGAATCCATGGTTTCAATTTATTTTAGCTACGCCAGTTCAATTCATAATTGGTTGGCAATTTTATGTAGGGGCATATAAGAACCTTAGAAACGGTGGAGCCAATATGGATGTACTTGTAGCACTGGGGACAAGTGCTGCGTATTTCTACAGTTTATATGAAGCAATCAAAACGATTGGTCATCCAAACTATATGCCACATTTATATTTTGAAACAAGCGCAGTTTTAATTACTTTAATTATATTTGGTAAATATTTAGAACAACGTGCTAAACGTCAAACGACTAATGCGTTATCTTCTCTATTAAATCTTCAAGCTAAAGAAGCACGTGTAATTCGAGATGGCAAAGAAATAATGATTCCTGTTGAAGAAGTTGAAGTTGGCGACGAACTAGTTGTGAAACCTGGTGAGAAAATTCCGGTTGATGCTAAAATTTTAAAAGGTCGCACGTCAGTTGATGAATCTATGATTACTGGTGAATCTATTCCAGTAGAGAAAGCGATAGAAGAAGATGTTATAGGATCCACAATTAATAAAAATGGTTTAATTCATATTAAAGCGACTAAAGTAGGGAAAGATACAGCACTCGCATCTATCGTGAAAGTAGTTGAAGAAGCTCAAGGTACTAAAGCACCAATACAAAGATTAGCTGATATGATATCAGGTTACTTTGTACCTATAGTTGTCGGTATCGCAGTTATGACATTTTTAATATGGATTACTTTAGTGAATCCTGGTCAATTTGAAAATGCACTTGTCGCATCTATTGCTGTTCTCGTAATCGCATGTCCTTGTGCATTAGGCTTGGCAACGCCAACATCCATTATGGTTGGAACGGGTAAAGCAGCAGAAAGTGGTATTTTATTTAAAAGTGGAGAACATTTAGAAAGAACACATCAATTAAATGCCATTGTACTAGATAAGACTGGAACGATAACAAAAGGTAAACCTGAAGTGACTGATTTTACTGGTGATAAAGAGACGTTACAATTGTTAGCAAGCGCTGAAAAAGGTTCTGAACATCCATTAGCTGAAGCTATAGTTGCTTTTGCTACAGAAAAGGATGTAACAATGAATGCTGTAGATGACTTTAATGCCATACCCGGCCAAGGTATACAAGCAAGCATAAATCAAAATGAAATTCTTGTAGGCAATAAGAAATTAATGTCAGATCACAGTATTGATATAGTAGAAGCTGAAAAAGATTTATCTAAATATCAACGAGATGGAAAGTCAGCAATGTATATAGCAGTAAACCATGAATTTAAAGGTATTGTAGCTGTAGCGGATACAATTAAAGAAAATGCACCAGAAGCGATTAAAAAGTTACATGACGAAGGTTTAGAAGTGATTATGCTAACTGGAGATAATGAACAAACAGCAGAAGCCATTTCTAAACAAGTTGGTATAGATAAAGTGATTGCAGAAGTGCTACCAGAAGAAAAAGCAGTTAAAATAAAAGCACTACAAAAATCTGGTAAAAAAGTCGCAATGGTTGGTGATGGTGTTAACGACGCACCAGCATTAGTTACAGCTGATATTGGTATCGCAATAGGAACTGGAACAGAAGTCGCAATTGAAGCGGCTGACGTTACGATACTCGGTGGAGAGTTATTACTTATACCTAAAGCTATTAAATTAAGCCATGCCACTATAAAAAATATAAAACAAAATCTATTCTGGGCATTTGGGTATAATGTTATAGGTATACCAATTGCAGCAGTCGGGTTATTAGCACCATGGCTTGCAGGTGCAGCCATGGCGTTAAGTTCAGTCAGTGTTGTAACCAATGCATTAAGATTAAAAAGAGTGAAATTATAAAATGTATAACATTTAATAAATATATATCATGATTATGAATTGTTTGTTCTAGACTATTTTTCTAAAAAAGTTAGAACAAACAATTCTTTTTTTAAATTAATATAATTCATGTAAAATAGAAAGTGTATTAAGTAAATGATGGAAATAAGAGAGGGGTATTAGATGAATTTAGAATTAGAGAATAAAGTAGCACTTATTACAGGCGGTAGTAAAGGTATTGGGTTAGAATCAGCGTTGGTTTTAGCAAAAGAAGGCGCTAAAGTCGCTATTTGTGGAAGAAATGAAGATAAATTAAACGATGCGAAACAATATGTACAAGAAGAGTCAGGTATAGAAATACATACAATAGTAGCTGATGTATCAGATAAAGCACAATGTGAAGAAGCAGTAAAAAGCACAGTTAAGCAATATGGAACGATAGATATATTGGTTAACAATGCTGGTACTTCACAAGCGCATCCATTTGAAGACGTGGATAACGATTTATGGGAACAAGATTTAGACTTAAAATTATTTGGAGCTGTGAATTGTTCTAAAGCTGCCATTCCATATATGAAAGAAAATAAACAAGGATCAATCATTAATGTTACGGCAGCAATAGGTAAAACACCTCCTAAATCATCACTACCTACTTCTGTTTCAAGAGCAGCAGGTATGGCTTTAACTAAAGCGATGAGTAAAGATTTAGGTGAATATAACATAAGAGTGAATACAGTATGTATTGGACTTATTAGAAGTGAACAAATTGAGAAAAAATGGCAAAATACAAATCCGGAATTAAGTTGGGAAGAATATTCTAAACTTGATCGTTCTATTCCGTTAGGTAGAATTGGTGATACTGATGAAGCGGCCAACGTAATAGCCTTTTTATCATCAGGTGCAGCAGCATATGTTTCTGGAACTTCAGTAAATATTGATGGTGGACTAATAGGTACACTGTAATAATCATCCTAAAGTCTTAGGTATGTAACAGCTTTTTATTATATAATGAAATAAGTGTTATGTTTTATAAAATTTTAAATTTTACAAGTTTATACAAATGTTAGAGAAGGTATAAGAAAGTGATAACAACTTAAAGGAGTTTATTAATGGAGAGCTGGATTACAAGTGTAATGGAGCAGTTTGGTTATTTCGGAATAGCCTTATTGATTTTGTTGGAAAATGTATTTCCACCGATACCGTCGGAAGTTATTTTGACATTCGGAGGCTTTATGACGACTAAATCAGAGTTAAATGTTGTTGGTGTAGTTATCGCGTCTACTATTGGTTCTGTAGTTGGTGCAGTTATTTTATACTGGATTGGTCGTATTTTAAATGTAGATAGAGTAGAACGCATTATAGAAAAATGGGGTAAGTATCTTAGGTTAACTAAGGATGATGTAAGAAAAGCTGATGCATGGTTTGATAAATATGGACCATGGACAGTATTCTTCTGTAGATTTATTCCTCTAATAAGAAGTTTGATTTCAATTCCAGCTGGTATGAGCGGTATGAACCAATGGCTATTTTTAGTGTTAACAACTTTCGGTACACTGATTTGGAACTTTGTTCTAGTATTAGTCGGCGCTAAAGTTGGAGATAATTGGCATCAAATCGTTAATTATATGGACGTATACTCAAACATTATGTATGTCATAATTGCTATTGGTATCATTGTTTTTATCATCTGGTTTGTAAAAAAGAAAAAAGTTTCATAGTTTAAGACAATCTTTAAGGTTGTCTCAGTATGTAGAAAAATTTAACCGATTAAAAACTCGCTTGCCTAGGGTACAGTCTCAGCCTGTAGTCTTCGACTCGTACTATTCCCTCAGGCGTCTCGTTTTTAATCGGTTTTTTATGCTCTAACTAGCAAGAAATAAAAAACAAGCTAGTTAGAATCTGTAACTAGCAAGAATTTGAAAACAAGCTAGTTAGCGCTGTTTTGATTACAAAATAGTGTAAATAAACACTAGAATCATGCCTTTTTTAGCGCTAACTAGCAAGAAATAAAAAACAAGCTAGTTAGAGTCTGTAACTTGCAAGAATTTGAAAACAAGCTAGTTAGCGCTGTTTTGATTACAAAATAGTGTAAATAAACACTAGAATCATGCCTTTTTTAGCGCTAACTAGCAAGAAATATAAAACAAGCTAGTTAGAATCTGTAACTAGCAAGAGTTTTAAAACAAGCTAGTTAGCGCTATTTTTGTTACAAAAAAACTTCCAACAAGTTCACTTTAAATGACTTTGTTCATAGTTTAAGACAATCTTTAAGGTTGTCTTTTTTTATTTGGAATTTTTTTAAAACAAATCAGTATACTTTTTATAGTATATAAAGTATACTGATGTAAATAATAAAAAAGAGGTGCGCATGATGTTTCATGATAAAGATGCAGTATTCGTTAAAGGTATCACTTTAAATGTTAAAGATTTAGAAAAAATGAATGTTTTTTATGAAAGTATATTAGGTTTAAATGTAATAGTGAAGGAAGATTATAAAGTTGTTTATGAAATTGGGGATTCTGGACATACTTTAACTTTGAATTTATTAGAGGATGGTAGACAACCTAGTGTAAGGGAAGCGGGATTATTTCACATTGCTTTATTATTACCAACGACTGAAGATTTAGCTGACTTTTTATTACATGCTTCAAGATTAAATATCCCATTAGGTGCTGGTGATCATATTGTGAGTGAAGCTTTGTACTTTAATGACCCTGAAGGAAATGGTATAGAAATTTATAGAGATCGTGATTATCATAATTGGAGTTGGAATGATGGTAATGTCATGATGGATACGCTTGAAGTAAATGCTGAAGAACTTATTAAACATGCTACAGATGCAGGTTGGAATGGTATGCCGGATGGTGCTAAAATTGGACATTTACATTTGAAAACAAATGATATTGAAGCGTCAAAAGACTTTTATTTAAATACTTTAAAATTAAACAAAGTCGTGGATACTTATCCTAATGCTTTATTTATGTCTACTAAAAATTATCATCATCATATCGCAATCAATACTTGGCAATCAAACACAAGTAGAGAAGACTCAGATAATAGTTATGGCTTATCAAACATCATCATTCAAATGCCTGGTGTAGGAAAAAGTGTGCTAACGTCACCTGATGGCTTACATTTTGAAATCAATCCTGAACTTTAATATATGAAATATTTCGTGTACAATGAGTGAATATTATGAAAATAAACACTTATTGAAGGGGATGTAAATATGCTACTTGATTTAAAGCATATTAATTGGATTCGAGAAGGCAGATATATTTTAAAGGATATTTCTTGGGAAATAAAAGATGGTGATCATTGGGTATTGTATGGCTTGAACGGTGCAGGTAAGTCTACAATACTCGATATTATTAATGCTTATACAGCACCATCTTCTGGTGAGTTTGAAATATTAGATATGAAACAAGGTAAGCCTGGTTATTCGGCTGACGGTATTCGAAAGCAAATAGGATACGTTTCACAATCTTTATTCAAAAAAATGAGACAAGAAGATAATGCTTTTACGACTGTAATAAGTGGGGCGTTTGCTTCTATAGGTGTATATGAAGAACCATCTGAACAGTTGAAAAACAAAGCGAAAAATATATGCGATGCTTTAGGCATAAAACAATATATTAATAGAAGATTTGGCAATTTATCTCAAGGTGAACAAACGAGGGTGCTTATCGGTAGAGCGTTAATGGCTGAACCAAGGTTGCTTATTCTAGATGAGCCGACAAACGGATTGGATTTTGTAGCACGGGAAGATTTATTAGAGCGAATTGAGAATATCGGTCATGATGAACATGGGCCAACTATGATATATGTTACACATCACTTAGAGGAAGTATTACCGATATTTAAGCATATATTACTCTTAAAAGATGGACAAGTATTTCAATCAGGCGAAATTAAATCTACTGTGAACTCTGAAAATATGAGCAATTTATTTAATATGGACGTTGATGTAGTATATAAAAATAATAGACCTATTCTATCTAAAAAAGAAAACTAAAATATTGCCTTTATAATTGTACAGTGAAATAATAAATGTATGAAATCAATTTCGGAGGATTCAACATGACAAATGAAGTAATATTTTTAGATATGGACGGCACAATATTAAATGCAGAAAATATGGTCACTGACTATACAAGTGACATCATAAGAGAAGTAAGACAAAAAGGTATTAAAGTATTTATAGCAACTGGACGTGCCTACGATGAAATTTCATATTTAGTTCCTAAACATTTTGAAGTAGATGGTATTATATCTTCAAATGGAGCGGTAGGTTATATAAATGGTAAAGAAATATTTAAAAACCAATTGCCTATGGATACTGTACATAAGCTTATTGAATTAGCAGAAGAACATCAAGTTTATTATGAATTATTCCCTTACTATAAAAATAGAATTGCTTTAAAACGAGATAAATCATTACTTTTATCTGAAATTCAAACGGATGATACAGGCGATGCAGAATCGAATGAATGGAAATCTCGTCTAGAAGCACTAAATGAAAAGTTACAATGGGTAGATGAAATTCCAAATGATGATTACTCTAAATTTTACTTTTTCAAAAAATACGTAGCAGACATAGAAAAATGGAGAAAGGTCATTGAACCTTTAACAGAAGAATTAAACATTTCTATTTCGCATTCTACAATCTGTAATTTAGAAACAATGCCTGCAGGAGTAAATAAAGCTACAGCAATTCAAGAAACATTAAAACACTTAAAAATAGATAATGATGTATACACATATGCTATAGGTGATAGTGACAATGATAGACAAATGTTACAGCACGTCGATTATCCTATTGTTATGCAAAATGCACCGGTTCACATAAAAAGTCTAGGTAAAGAAGTTACAAGTCTAACTAACGAAGAAAACGGTGTAGCAGATTATTTAAAACAAAAATTTTTATAAACTAAATACGATATATTGAAGAAAAGGGCTAGGACATAAATGTCCTGGCCTTAATTTATTGGGTTAAATGTATGAAGACGCAGTAGGTGTCTGTTTTCTAAATGCGCTTGTACCAAGCTTTTTAGAAATCTAGTCACCCTTGCGGGGGTGAGACGACGAAATCTAATTTAACATTTTAGATTTCTGTCTCACTCCCATTTTTTTATATTTGAGTTGGGAACAATTAGTTTTCTATGATTGAAGATTTTTCATTTGGATATAGTGTTATTAAATGGAATTTTAAAGGAGGGTGTCTATGATTAAAACAGTCGTATTTGATTTGTATGGCACTTTATTTGATATTGATAGTGTAAGTGCAAAGTGTGAAAAACTATTTCCTGGGAATGGTGAAAAAATAGCGAAAGCATGGAGACAAAAGCTTATAGAATATATACATGTTAGACAATTATTACATCAGTATAAAGCTTTTAGCCTCGTTATTAAAGACTCGCTAGAATATGTGTTAGAGAGACATGAATTTGACTATTCAATTAAAGATATTAATGAGTGCATAGAAGCATATGATATGTTGGAACCTTTTAACGAAACAGTGCAAGTATTAAATTCAATTGTTGAATATGACAAAGTGATTTTTAGTAACGGAAATAAGGAAATGATAGAAGCGCTTATAGATTATTCAGAAGTGGAAAATAATTTTAAATCTATTATTTCATTAGAAGAATTTAGTTTGTATAAACCGGATCCAAATAGTTATGAGTTATTGCATGAACAGTTAAATCTCGATAAAAATGAAATCTTATTTATATCATCGAATAAGTGGGATATTATAGGTGCTCAAAATTTCGGGTATCAAACAGCATGGGTGAATAGATATTATAGTGAATTTGAGCATATCGATGCAAAACCAGACTATGAATTCCAAAATTTATTTGGATTAAAATCGATATTAGATAGTATGAAACAATAAAAAAAGAGCCCTCGGGCTCTTTTTTTATTGTTCTTGTGTTGGTTTGTTATTTTGAGGGTATAACGCGTTTTTATTCTTATGGTAGAAGTTTATGATACTACCATATATAAAGTATGAAATGCCTACTGAGAATATGATAAGTATAATATAAACAATAATACCTAATAAAATTTGTAATGCGCTAGGTAGCACCGCAATAATGAGGCTGAATATGATAAGGAATATAGCCATAATAATGTACGCAATGATAAAGTAAAGTACATTACTGAATAATAATTTCCATGCGCTATTTGGACCTTTACTTGTGATGTTCCAACCTATTGAAAACTTATTAAGTGTAGGTAAAGAACTTTGATCGACATGGACAAAGACAGTATTCACAATGAAAATAACGAGATAATAAATAGGTATAAGTACAGCAAATATTACTAACGCCATAAATAATACTAATATGATAGATGTTATAGACATAGCATTTGTGAAATTAGTACTACTATCTGGTTGTAAAATAGCTACTGATGTACCGAAAATGCCTAAGAATATCAGTTCAATAATTAAAATAACGACATACATTGCAATGTATATTGCAACGCTGATAACAAACATGACTACAGTTAATTTAAGTGTTTTGACGTAATTGCCTTTCTTTAAAAACATGAATAAGTCTTTAAATCGGGGACTGCGTCCTAAATCTGTATCTTTGTAAAATTTTAAAAAACCGTATGCAAGAGGAATTAATACAAATATATACATTAGAACTGCTAAAATGATTCCTATTACAAGACATATAAAGAAAGTTGCCATGCCGCCACCTGAAGGATTACCATATATATCTTGAGACATTGCCATTGTAACGCCGCCAACAATAAGGAAAATACCTGGTATTAACATGAAAATAGCCATGATTATACTAGAAAGTATCGTAAATAATACCGTTTTTAAATGGAGCCCTCGTCCATTTTTAAAATAATCTAAATGAAATTTAAACATACCCTCACCTCGTTTTATATTATAACAATAGGGTACCATATAATTATTAACAAATGTCATCGAATTTCAAAATTATACAATCATTTACAAACTACGAACACCTGAAAATAAGCAGTTTGTTTGAAATCTTAGTTCATTACTCATAATATTGTACATATAAATAAATGTAGGAGTGAGCTATGAAAAAGTTATACCACTTCCTAGTTTATCTTGTAATTTGTATTGTTATTCTTGTAATGATTTTACTTTTTAGAAATCAAGGCGGATTTGAATTTGTATCAAACTATATTAATGATATGAAGAAAGAAATGGCACAAAGGGAATTAGCTAATCGAACAGAGCAAATTAAGAAACATGATAAAACAGATGATCGTTCGATTGGGAATTTTTATCAAGAAGGTCAATGTACATTTTACGTCTTTGAAGAAAGGTTAAAAATTGACAAGAAAATACCATCTTCTTGGGGTGATGCTAAGCATTGGAATGACCGCGCTAAAAAAGATGGCTACAAAGTAAATGGTATTCCAAGCAAAGGCTCGATCTTACAAACGGATTATGGTGAACTAGGTCATGTCGCTATTGTTAAACAAGTGAGAGACGATGGATCTATTGTTGTATCAGATATGAATTATGAAAAACCATATGAAGTAACAAAAAGAGTTATTACGCAAGATAGATTATACAATTATCGATTTATACATGAAAAAATTTAAAGGAGTGTTTTAAATGAATACATTCGTAATAGGTGCAAATGGACAAATAGGACGCGAACTTGTGAAAAAATTAGTAGAACAAGGTGATCAAGTTACAGCAGGAATTAGAAAATCTAGTCAAGCTAGTTTCTTTGAAGACTTAGGTGCTAAAACAGAATTACTAGATTTAGAATATGATGACATTGATGATATCACTAAAAAAATTCAAGGTGCAGATAAAGTAGTATTTACAGCTGGATCAGGTGGCCATACAGGAGCTGACCAAACAATCATCATTGATTTAGATGGTGCTGTTAAAACGATAGAAGCGAGTAAAAATGCTAATATTAAACATTATGTACTTGTTTCATCATTTGATACAAGAAGATCTGCATTCGAAGGTGACTTAAAACCTTATACTATTGCAAAACATTATGCAGACGCACATTTAAGAAATTCAGGATTACCATATACAATCGTTCATCCTGGTGCGCTTACTAATGATGAAGGTACTGATAAAGTAGAATTAGCTGAAGAAGTAGAACGCGGTAGCATTCCTCGCAAAGATGTAGCTACAGTATTACAATTAGTATTAAATAACGACGAAAAAATCGGACAAGAATTCCAAGTTGTGTCTGGTGACAAATCATTAAAAGACGCTGTTGATCAATTTAATAAGTAATAATTAAGGAGATATATTATGGTTAAATTTGCAATTTTAACAGATATACATGGTAATTATGATGCTTTAGAAGCAATTTTAAATGATATCGATAAGAAGAAAGATATTACACACATCTACAATTTAGGTGACAATATCGGTGTCGGTCATAGAACAAATGACGTTTTGAAATTAGTCACTGAACGTGATGATATGACTTATATTGCTGGAAACCATGACGAAGCAATTATGGCTGTAGCACATGATGAACCATATCCTGAAAGTTTAAAAAATAAATTTTACGAACACCATCAATGGATCGTCGAACACTTAGATGAAAAATATTATTCATTCTTAGATAATTTAAAAAGAGAAGTAACACAAGAAATAGAAGGACTGAACTTCTATTTTACACATTATCGAATTTTAGAAGAAAATATGAATAAACAAATAAGCGAAGACCCATTCGAACCAATCGTTGAACCATCATTAGAACATGTTCACGGATTATTTAACGGTATAGATGCCGACTTTATCACATTTGGGCACAACCACGTATTGCACCATTTTGATGATATCGAAACAATATACTTCAACCCAGGCTCAGTCGGACTAAACAACGGAGCTTATGCAGTATACGGTATTATCGAAGTTGCAGACGGAGCAATAAACGTCGAACGCGTTAAAGTACCATACGATAACCAACCATTCTTAGATGGATTCGACGAGAAAAATGTACCAGGTAAAGAAATTATATTCGAGTCATTTATATAGAAGGAAATCAGCTATGCCAGTAAAGGTATAGCTGATTTTTTGTTGCTTTTGGATTAAAATATAAGTACAAAAATCGACAGCGAGGTGTACTTATGCAAGTAGAATTTTTTAAAATCATGGAAGCTCTAATCGGTCGTGCTGAGCTAGATTATAGTGATTTACAAAAATACGACAAAATAAAAAAAGGTAAAGAAGGTGAACGGAAATTCTTAAGTCATTTGAATACAAATACGGAAATGAATTATATATATAATTTAGAAGTTCCGCAATCAGATGACTACCAATTCGACTTTTTAGTCATATCAGATGACTACATTTATCAATTCGAAATAAAAAATTATTTTGGTAAATACAATTTTCAAAATGGAAAGTTAAAAGGGCAAAACGGTTTTTTAATAAAGGATCCATTTTTTCAAATAGAACGAAATGAAGAATTGTTAGAAAGAATAATCTTTCATTATAATTTACAAAGAAAAGTAAAAAGCTACGTTGTTTTTGTGAACGATACCTTCAAATTAACAGGCGATATACAAGATGATCGCATGATACTACCTTCCCAATTAAACAAAGTTACACACTTAATAAAAAATAATAATCCCGAACAAAACGCAGCAATAAAAAACTTACTTCAAAAATTAAATCAGCCATTCCAAGAAAAATATACTGTTTATCCAGACTATGAATTTGAAAAAGTAAAGCCCGGCTTACGTTGCTTACACTGCAAGAGCATTATGGAGGAGAAGCCAGATAGCAAGGCGAAGAAACACATCTGTAGTTATTGTTATAGTGAAAGTTATCGTAGAGACTTGATTTTGAATACACTCGAAGAATTATTAATTATTAAAAGAAAACCATTTTCCATGAGAGAAGCTAGAAAATGGTGTAATGGCATACACAGAAATACGATTTCTCACATAATTAACAAAGAGTTTAAAATAAAATATATCAATAAGACAAAAGTATTTTATAAATAGGTAGTTTTTGATTATAGATAGAGAAATATGCTACAAATTCTTGTATGACAAGAGATTTAGGTAATTTATCGCACGATATCTCCAGGATATGGTGCGATATTGTTCGAAACGCACGATATCTCCAGGATATGGTGCGATAATGGTTCAAACGCACGATATCTTGATATGCTCCCTTCAAAGTAGACAGTAAAAAAACAAAACTTTGAAGGGAGTTTTTATATATGAAGAGAAAAATGAAGTTATCTGTTGAGACATTTCTAAAATTATTTGAAATAGTTGAGGAGGGTTATAGCTTTGAAACAGCTATAAGAAAACTTAATCTGAATTATGATTCGAAAGAACTAAGATATAAATATCATATGTACCTTGAACACGGTATAGATATTCTAATATCACAACCTTCTTATAAAAAATATTCGAAGAAGATGAAAGAGAAGTTAGCTCAAGATTATTTTAATAAAGGTATTTCACTAGAAGGTTTAGCCATTAAATATAATATAAGAAGTAAATCAACTGTACGTCTATGGATAAACCAGTATACTGAGGGTAAGAAAAACAAATCAGATGAACCCGAGGTGTATATCGTGAATCCTAAAAAAACGACAGTAGAAGAAAGAATTGAGATTGTAAAATATTGCTTAGATCACAATATAACTTACAAAGAAGCGTCAGAAAAATTCAATTTAAAATATAGCCAACTTTACAGTTGGATTCAAAAATATAAAGAACACGGTAAAGATGGCCTTATTGATGGCAGAGGTAAAGGTAAACCACAAAGCATCATGACATCAGAAGAAGAGTTGAACGCCCGTATAAAAGCGCTTGAAGAAAGAAATAAATATTTAGAAATGGAAAATGAAGTATTAAAAAAGGAGGAAGAGATAGAAAGGCAGTTGATGAAACAAAGATCAGGCAAGAAGCATCCTACAAAACGGTCAAATCGCTAAAAGATACTTATCCAATAGTATGGTTATGCGAAGTACTAGAAATTTCTAGAGCGAGTTATTATAAGTGGTTGAGCCGAAAGGCACCACTATTAGAACTAGAAAACAAAGAATTAATCAGCGATATCATAGATATCTATGATAAGTATGAAGGTATTTACGGTTATAGACGTATATATATTTATATTAGATTGAAGTTACAGAAAAAAGTTAATCATAAACGCATACACAGACTAATGAAACAACTAGGATTGAAAGCAGTTATCCGTAGGAAACGAAAGAAATATATACAGAACACACCTGCTTATGTAGCAGAAAATGTACTTAATCGTGAATTTAATGAAACAGTCCCGAATAAAAAATGGCTAACTGATGTGACTGAATTTAGATTGAACAACGGTCAGAAAGCTTATTTAAGTTCAATTTATGATTTAGGTAGTAAAAAAATAATCAGTCATGAAATCAATTTATCCAACAATAATGAATTTGTATTTAAAACATTAAAAAAAGCTATGAAAGGTAGAAATACCAAGGATATTTTATTACATAGCGATAGAGGTTATCAATATACAAGTCCAACTTTCAAAAAGCTTTTAAAAGATAATGGCATGATTCAAAGTATGTCTCGTGTAAGCAAGTGCATTGATAATGGACCTATGGAGAATGTTTGGGGTATCTTAAAAAGCGAATTATTTAGAGGTAGTAAAAAACATAGTTTTGAAAATATTGAAAAGGCAAAATATAGTATCAACCAATACATTAAGTTTTTTAATGAAGATCGAATTACATTAAAAATGGCTGCCTTCATAGCTTGAATATGAAGACAGTCCAAATTTCATTTTTTAGTTGTCTACTTGACAGGGGTCAGTTCATCTCCAAGATATGGTGCGATAATGGTTCAAACGCACGATATCTTCAAGATATGGTGCGATATTGTTCGAAACGCACGATATCCAGGATATGGTGCGATAATGGTTCAAACGCACGATATCTTCAAGATATGGTGCGATACTGTTCGAAACGCACGATATCTCCAAGATATGGTGCGATAATGGTTCAAACGCACGATATCTCCAAGATATGGTGCGATATTGGTTCAAACGCACGATATCTTCAAGATATGGTGCGATATTGTTCGAAACGCACGATATCTTCAAGATATGGTGCGATACTGGTTCAAACGCACGATATTTTCAAGATATCGTGCGTTTTCCCCATCCCACACGCCCAATCAACACAAAAAAGCGCCTTTTAACCGCTCGTTAAAAGGCGCTTCCTATTTATTAATGTTCGTGTGTTGTATCCATGCAACATAACAATGAGTCGTCATGTTGGTGATTGGTTGTTTCTAATTGAATAGTGGCGTGTTGTATTGATTTATGGTTGAGTTCATGATTGATTTCTTCTATTATATTGTCGCATTCTAATACGGTTTTATTTTTGTCTACTACAGCGTGGCAACTGAGTGCTGTTAAATCACTTGTTATGGACCATATGTGCAAATCGTGTACATCTATAATGGCTGGATGTGATTTAATTGTTTTTGTGATTTCACCGATATCTATATTTGAAGGTGTGCCTTCCATTAACACGTTTAGCGCAGATTTTGTAACGCTGTATCCGCTTCTTATAATCAAAATAGCTACAATCATACTTGAAATTGGATCAGCTAGTCTCCATCCGAATATAATCATAATAATCGCGGCTACTATAGCGCCGACTGAACCTAATAAGTCGCCGAGTACATGTATAAATGCGCCACGCATATTCAAATTATGTTTCGTATCGGAACCTTTAAACATTAACCAAGCAATAACTAAGTTTACGATTAAACCGATTGTACTGATAATAAGCATACCTGTCGAAGCAACTTCTGGTGGATCTATAAATCTAATTATTGCTTCATAGAATATATACAAACTTATTACGATTAACAATACACCGTTCGTTAGTGCAGCTAATATTTCAAATCGACGGTAACCGTAAGTCTTTTTTTGATTTGCGACGCGCTCACCAAATTTAAAAGCCATAAGTGCAATGAATAATGAAATTGCGTCACTCAACATATGTCCAGCATCAGATAATAATGCCAAACTGTTTGTCATAAATCCTCCGATAACTTCTACAATCATATATGTTGTGATAATAATGAAGGATATCAGCAATATTTTTTTATTATTTGTGTGTACATGGTTATGATCATGATGTTCGTGTGTCATATTATCACCCCCGATAATGTATTAATGTTTTGCGTGTTCAATTGCTTGCTTCAAAAGTAAGATAACGTGGTCATCATCTATGGAGTAGTAAATGCTTTTACCTTCTCGTTCAAATTTAACAAGCCTTAAGTTTTTTAAAAACCTTAATTGATGGGATACTGACGATTGGCTTAACAAAAGTGTTTCGGCAATACATCCTACAGAGTGGCGTCCGGTACATAATAAATGTAAAATTTTAACGCGAGTAGGGTCACTTAATGCTTTAAAAGTTTGTGAGACTAATAATAAAGTTTCTTCATCTAATATATTGTCGTTCATTAAGTACATCTCCTTTAACATATGAATATATGTTCATATGTTAATTTTAAGTGAGAATTTATATATTGTCAATTTATATTAAATTGACAAACTACACGCTATTATGAGAAAGTTTTAATTAATCAATTTCTGTGGAGGATTCTATAGTGAAAATACATGGTTTAACAGTAGATAATGAATCTAGATGTGAGCATTATCATACACCTTTAGACATTATCGCAATTAAGTTTAAATGTTGTAATAAATTTTATCCTTGTTATAAATGTCATGATGAATGTGAGAATCACGAAATCAAAAGATGGGATAAAAATGAATTTGAAGAACATGCCATTTTATGTGGTGTATGTAAGGAA
Organism: Mammaliicoccus sp. Marseille-Q6498; assembly: GCF_946151045.1. Classification (NCBI taxonomy): domain Bacteria; kingdom Bacillati; phylum Bacillota; class Bacilli; order Caryophanales; family Staphylococcaceae; genus Mammaliicoccus; species Mammaliicoccus sp. Marseille-Q6498. The sequence continues at coordinate 2,050,371 of NZ_OX267714.1, forward strand.
ACAATCAGTATTAATGAATATATGATGAAAGAGGTTTGTCCGCACTGTGATGCTAGGTTTAACCACCGTTGTAAGTATCATCATCATTTATATTTTAAAATCTAGAATGCTAGATTTTTTAAAGGAAATTTAATTTAAAACGTGTTATAATAATTTTAACTATAAAAAATAAAAATTCAGTGAACGTTGCAAAGAGAGAAGGAGGGCATTGAATGAAAGATTTGATTAAAGGTCACATATTAAGTGGCGAATTTGATACTGCATACCGATTGATGTCCGAAGTGGATTTCTTAGAATTTGAAGAACACTTTATTTCCGCAGCTCACGAAGATGAAAGTACAATGTTTTATACTTTTATATTAGATTCTTTACAGAAAGAAGAGTCTAGTGAATTACACGATTTAGCATTTTTATTACATGTTTATCCTTATAGTGAACATGAAGGTGCTTTCCATACAGCGTATTATCACGCAGAACGATCAATGATTTTAACAAAACATAAAGAAGTGAAAAGCTTATTACAAATGCTGTTATTGCATGCACTTCCAGAACCTTTGTTATCTGATAAGCAAGCATTCGATATTAGTAAACAAATTCTTAAAATAGATCCAGATAATAAAGTGGCTCGTAATATTATGAAGGAAACTGCTAAGAGAATAGATAAAGTAGTAGTGGACTTTTCGCAATTATCTAAATCTCAAAAAGCTTAAACCTAGCCAATAGACTAGGTTTATTTTTTTAGGCAATAATTAAAATTCAAAAATTAAAAATCAAGGAGAAATAAATGGAAAATCAATTTAAAAGAAGAATCATCATGATCGTGTTCTTAGTCGGAACATTTTTCATGATTTTGAATGAGACACTATTGAACATAGCATTGAAGGAGTTAATGAAAGTATTTAATGTTGATGCACCAACTGTTCAGTGGATGGCTACGGGATTTATGTTAGTGATGGGTGTATTAACGCCATTATCAGCCATTGTCAATCAATGGTTTACGACGAGAAGATTATTCTTAGGGTTAGTAACAATCTTCTCTATAGGGACTTTAATAGCAGGGTTAGCAGTTAATTTCCCTATGTTATTAGCAGGAAGAATGGTTCAAGCAGCGGGTACGGGATTGATGATTCCGACTGTTATGAATGCCATGTTAATGCTTTATAAGGAAAATGAACGCGGTAAAATCATGGGGCAATTTGGTTTAGTTATCATGTTTGCGCCTGCGTTAGGACCAACTTTATCTGGCTTAATAGTAGATTACTTTGGTTGGAGATGGTTATTTTTAATCGTCTTACCATTTATGGTATTTACGTTTATATTTGCGTATAGATATTTACAAAATGTTGGTGAAATTACGCGACCAAAAATTGATGTTTTATCGATTATTATGTCATCTATCGGTATTGCTTCTATTATATATAGCGTTTCATCCGTGAGTAGTACAGAAGGTGGATTTACTAATCCAACTGTTTACGTCACATTGATCATTGGTATCATCGCTATGATTCTTTTTGTATTTAGACAACTTAAATTGGATGAACCAGTACTTGATTTAAGAGTATTTAAATATCCAAACTATACAAAAGGTGTCATATTATTTGTGATTGTCATCATGACAATGTTTGCATCTGAAATTGTAATGCCAATGTACTTACAAGGACCAATGGAATTTAGTGCAAAAGTTGCAGGATTAATTTTATTACCTGGGGCATTACTTAATGGTTTTCTATCACCATTTATGGGTGCGATTTTTGATAAAGTTGGACCTAGAAAGCTTGTCGTGCCAGGATTAATTATATTATTATGTGTATCAATATTTTATGCAAACATACACCCAGGGATTTCAGTATGGGTATTTGTAGTTGTATATATCGTATTAATGGTTAGTATTTCAGCAGTATTGATGCCAGCCAATACAAATGCGTTAAACGCTTTACCAAAAGAAATGTACCCACACGGAACAGCAGTTTCTAATATGTTACAACCAATTGGCGGGGCTTTAGGTATTGCCATTTTCGTAAGTATTATGAACGGAAGTCAATCTGCACAATTAGAAGGTATTAAAAATCCTACAGTGGATAAAGTGAATCATGCAATGACGATTGGTTTACATCATTCATATTGGTTTGCCATTGCACTGCTCGTATTTTCAGTATTCGTTGCATTTACTGTAACGAGAGCAAATTACAATCAAACACTTGAAAATGATTCAAAAGACTAAAATATATTTTTTGAAATAGATAATAGAAAACATATCGCATAAAATAATTGAATATGTTAAACTATCTTCTTACATGAGGAAGTGAACATATGAAAAGGAAAAAGCGACGATTGTTTATATTAGTTGTAGCGATTATCGTTGTTATCAGTGGTTTTTATGCATACAATAAATATCAGGAACATAAACAAAATGAAATGCGATTACAAGCACAAAGAGCAGACCAATTGCTACTTAATAATAAAAAAGTAAAATTAATCAGAGATGTAGCATATGGTCATAAAGCGCCAAACAGTCAAATGGATGTAATAGTGCCTTCAAATATGAAAAAAGGCAAAAAATTACCTGTTATTTTTTGGACACATGGCGGAGGCTTTATTGCAGGAGATAAAAAGTATAAAAATCCATATTTAGCTCAAATTGCAGAACAAGGATTTATCATTGTTAATGTCAATTATGCATTAGCACCTGAATCACAATACCCTACACCGATACAACAATTAGATCAAGCGACAAAATATACATTAAAAAATAAAAACAAATTTAATATTGATGAAAAACAAATTATATATGGCGGAGATTCTGCAGGTGCACAAATTGCAAGTCAATATGTTGCCATTCAGACAAACCCTAGATTACAAAAACAAATGGAAATGAAGCAAACTATTCAAAGAAGTAATTTGAAAGGTGCCATTTTATTTGGTGGTCTATATAATATGCAGACTGTTAGAAGTACAGAATTCCCAAGAATTGATTTATTTATGACAAGTTATACGGGAACAGAACAATGGGATAAAAACTTCGAAAAAATTAATCAATTATCAACAGTAGAGCAAGTTACAGAGAAATACCCACCTACATTTTTAACGGTTGGTGACGCAGATCCATTCGATCCGCAAAATAGAGAATTTAATAAAGTATTAAAAGAACAAGGTGTGCAAACAACTACTACATTCTTTGATGGTACACACGGTTTACACCATCAATATCAATTCCATATGAATTTAAAGGAATCTAAGAAAACGTATAAAAGCGTGATGATGTTCTTAGGTGCCAATACTAATCAATCACCTTATGAAAATAATACAAGACGAGATTCTGAAACAGTAATTAAAAAAGATAAACAATAAATTTGATTATATAAAATGAGGGCTAAGACATTGATGTCTTAGTCCTCATTTTTTTTGTTAATTGAATATAGAGTTAACGATTAAAAACTCGCTTATAATATCTTAGCCATCATGAATTCGTCGTAATATTTTTCGTTGAAATAGAGTGTTTCTTCTTTTTTACCTTCTACTTTAAATCCAAATTTTTCATATAAACGATAGGCTGGTTCGTTTTCTGTAACGACATTCAGTTCTAATCTATGAAGTTGTCTTCTAATTGCCCATGCTTCAGTTTCTTGAAGTAATTTAAATCCAATGCCTTTATTTCTAAATGATGGTAATAGTCCCATTGCAATTTTAGCTGCATGGCTATTTCGTTTTGTGCGTCCGCCTTGTAAAGTGACATAGCCAATTAATGTTTCATTTAATTCGGCAACAATAATCGTAGAGTTGCTTGTCGTAATCATTTCTTCTAGAAATAAAGTTTGGTTTTGTATGGAAATTTGATGTTCTCCAGGATTAAATAAAAGATATTCTGATTGATTGATAACACTATCTAATAACTGGTTGAAATTTTCAACATCATTTATTCTAATTTCACGTATGATTTCTTTCATAAAATATCTCCTATTTCTATTTATAAGTTACAATCAATGTTATATTAATTGTAAATATGTAATAAGTTATTAATAGTATACCACACGTGTAAAGACCGATTATGAAGGAGTGCTTAGTATGCAAACAAATGTATTAATTTCCGGTGGGTCTGGTTATATAGGTAAACATTTAATCAGTACTTTAAAGGATTTAGGAAATATTTATACTATTACAAAATACGCTGAAGATATGATAGATGATGAAGTTATTTGGAGACAATGCGATATTTATGTGTTAAAGGATATGATAAATGCATTGAAAGATATAGATATTGCGATTTACTATTTAGACCCGAATAAAAAATCAGCTAAACTCACACAAAGCACTGCTCGAAATTTAAATTTGATTGCAAGTGATAATATGGCTAAAGCTTGTAAAATCAACAATGTTAAAAAAATAATTTATATTACTGGATCGCCTTTTGATAATGAAACAATACAAACGCTAGAAACTTCTGGTGTAGAAGTGCTTGCCACTTCTCAACCTATAAAACGACCTGCTGTTTCTATCGAATTACAAAAATCAAAATATGATGATGTACGTAGTATAGATAGAATGCCATTACCGTATAAGTGGGATTTAGAAGATGGTGTGAAATATTATTTTGATTGGTTGCAAGAAACGAGTGGGACACTTGTTTCAACTGAACTTGTAGAAGATATTTATTATGTTTATTTTAAACATAGTAAAAAACCGTTACTTCAACTAAAAAGAGTGACACCAAATTTAGCAGACGATGTGATTCAATTTAAAGTAGTTGGTGGAACATTGACTGTTCAAAAATACGAAGACAATGGAATGCTTGAATTTAGAAGACTTAAAGAAACAAATGAATTTATCGTACATTTATTTAATTACATTCCTAGAATACCATGGTCAATCTATTATTTATCACAAGCACCGATTCATAATGTGACGTTGAAGGGGTTCGAAGTAGATTGTAGAATTAAAGACTTCCAATTAAGAACGGGAGCAGGAGAAGTAAAAAAATATACTAAGTAAGAGGGATAATATGCAATTACTTATAATTGAAGATGATGAAACTTTATTTAAAGCAATGAAGACTCAGCTCGAAAAATGGGGATGGACTGTACATGGAATCAATGACTTTAGTCTAGTGTTTGAAGAATATGAAGCGATACAGCCAGACTTAGTTATAATAGATATTCAATTACCAAAGTATGATGGTTTTTATTGGTGTCGTGCAATTCGAAAGCAATCTAATATTCCTATTGTATTCTTGTCTTCTAGAGACCATCCAATGGACCAAGTGATGAGCATGGAGCTTGGAGCAGATGATTTTATACAAAAACCATTCCATACTGAAGTGCTCGTAGCGAAACTTCAAGCTATATATAGAAGGGTCTATCAATATAATAAAGATGAGCCTAGAGTGAAGTTATGGAATAAAGCTCGCGTAGATTATGGGAAACATGTTATTGAAAAAGATGGCATAGAAATATCACTTACAAAAAACGAAATGTTTATTTTAGAAATATTATTAAATCATAAAAATGAAATCGTAACTAGAGACACTATTATTACATCTTTATGGGATGACGAACAATTTGTTAGTGATAATACGTTAACAGTTAATGTGAATCGATTAAGAAAAAAATTGGCCGATATTGGTTTGAAAGATTTGATTGAAACTAAAGTAGGTAAAGGCTATATAGCACATGAGCCGGAGGGATAAAATGGTTAAATTATTTTTAAAAGAAAGATTGCCATGGATTATATTGTTTATACTAATGCAGCTCGTTATTTTATTAACAAGTTGGTTAGATATAGCATTCTCTATGAAAAGTGCTTTGTACTTAATAATTGTTAATATTATTTTGTTATTAATATTTTTATGGATGATATACACACGGGAAACGCGATTTTATAAAGCGTTAGAAGATAACATGCCACTTAAAGAAATTGAACATAAAGAGCTCAATCATTCTGCCTATGAAAAAGTTATTTTTAATTATATTCAAGAACATGATGATACAACACGTGTGACGATTCATGAACAAAATAAAACGATGCAAGTAACAAAAAATGATTTACTTGAATGGATACATGAAGTGAAAACACCTATTACAGCTATGAAACTTTTGTTAGATCAAATTGAACAAGCTGAAGTAAAACAAGACTTATTATATGAATGGAGTAGAATTGATTATTTATTAGATCAACAATTATATTTAAGAAGATTGTCATCTAAATCTAATGACTTCTATTTTGGACAGTATTCAATTAAAGAAATGGTTATTAAAGAAATACAACATGCTAGAAACATTAGTATGGCTAAAGGGATAGGCTATGATTTGGAGATAGATGATGAAATGGTCTACACAGATGAAAAATGGTGCCGTACAATCATTAGACAAATTATAAGCAACGCACTTAAATACACTGAGAATAGTGATGTTTTAATCGCTACATATGAAATGAATAATCAAACGTATCTCAAAATAGTAGATAAAGGTAGAGGTATTAAGTCACGTGATTTACCTCGAATATTTGATAGAGGTTTTACATCTACTACAAATCAAAGAGAATCAACGGCAACTGGTATGGGGTTATATCTTGTGAAAGAAATAGCGGAGGGATTAAGTATAAAAGTAAACGTCAAATCTACATATGGAGAAGGTACGACTGTATTACTCATATTCCCTAATCCAAATGAATTCACATCCATTGAACAAGCGCGTGACAATAATGTCACTTTAAATAGTTAAAATGTATGATGAAACGAAGGATATATACTTATACAACCTTTAATATGGAATCATAACCAAATATAAAAGGAGTTTTGAAAATGAGTATATTAAAAACCGAACAGCTCGTTAAAGTTTATGGTTCTAAAAATAATCAACAAGAAGTGTTAAAACACATAGATATGACAGTGGAAAAAGGTGAATTTATTACGATTATGGGGCCATCAGGTTCAGGGAAGACAACTTTATTAAACGTATTAAGTTCAATCGATTATGCAACAAGTGGTCAAATTGAAATCAACGGACATCAACTTCAAACTATGAATAATAAACAAATGTCTAATTTTCGAAAAAAAGAACTAGGATTTATTTTCCAAGAATATAATTTACTCAACACATTGACTGTGCAAGAAAATATTATGTTACCACTCACGATTCAAAAAGTTTCAAAAAAGGAAGCACAAAAAAGATACGAAGAAGTGAGTAAAGTGCTAGGCATTTTGGATATACAAAATAAATATCCAAATGAAATTTCAGGCGGACAAAAACAAAGAACATCTGCTGCTCGCGCATTTATTGCACAACCTTCTATTATTTTTGCTGATGAGCCAACAGGAGCTTTAGACTCTAAATCAGCATCAGATTTATTAAACAAATTAGATCAAATGAATCGTACAACAGGATCAACAATTGTAATGGTGACACATGATTCTGCAGCAGCAAGTTATTCTAATCGTGTTATTTTCTTAAAAGATGGTAAAGTTTATTCTGAACTTTATAAAGGAGACGATGACCGCAAAACTTTCTATAAAGAAATCATCAAAACACAAAGCGTGTTAGGTGGTGTCGTTAATGAACTTTAATCAAATTGTTATTAAAAACTTGAAAAGAAATATACGACACTATGGTATGTATGTATTTTCAATTACGATGAGTGTCATGTTATTTTTCGGATTCGTCACGTTAAAATACTCAGAAGACTTAAAAGGACTACAATCAGGTGTTAAACCAGAAGCGGGTATCAAAGTAGGTATCACACTTTTAATCGCTATTATTATTGTGTTTCTACTATATGCTAATAAACTTTTCATCAAAAGACGGTCACGAGAAATAGGGTTATATCAATTAATAGGTATGACTAAAAGAGAAGTTTTTAAAATTTTTGCATTAGAAAACTTTTTACTATTTGGCATGACGGTAATAATTGGATCCATACTCGGTTTCTTCTCATCAAAAGTGTTGCTCATGATTTTATATAAAATCATCGGTATACATCAAGAAGCACAATTACAATTTAGTTTCGAAGCATTTTTACAAACCGTTTTACTTATGGTTGTTATTTACGTTATCGTATCGATTCAAAGTTATATATTCATAAAACGTAAGACAATCCTTGCACTCATGAATGAACATAATGCGACAGATACGAAAATTAAAAAAATTAAATTATATGAACTTGTATTTGGTGCACTTGGCATTGTGATGATTATTGCAGGGTATTATTTATCCAGTGTCATGTTTGAAAATATAGCAACAGGTGGCATGACAACGCTATATTTAAAAATGTTAACCATTCTATTCTTAACAATTGTAGGGGCATATTTATTATTTAGATGTTCAATTTCGTTAATATTTAATACAATACGAAAATCAAAAAAAGGCATGTTAAGTGTTACAGATGTTGTATCCACTTCGTCTATCATGCATAAAATGAAAACAAATGCTTTATCATTAACAATTATCGCAATTGTATCCGCTATGGCAGTTGGATTATTAGCACTCAGCTATATTTCATACTATAACGCAGAAGAATCTTCAAGAACGACAGCGCCTGATGATTATATATTCTTAAATAAAGATAAAAGTGAATCATTTAAAAAATCATTAGATGAAAATAATATTTCTTATAAAGAAAAAAATTATCAAGTAACCCGTTATAAAGTTGATGACTCAAAAGTGCTTAAAGGTGCTAACGAGACAAGGGGTAATGTAGACTCAATAGCCGTTATTGCTAAAGCTTCTGACTTTAAAGGAATCGACTTAAAAGACAATGAAGTCGCAATTGTAGGTTTTAATGATTTATTAGAAAAAGTAGCAAAAGTAGACGATAGTCAAGATATGACATACAAATTAAACAACGAAACAAAAAGTCTTAAAGTAAAAAGTATAAGTAAAGACTCTTATCTCACTTCATTAGTTGATTATAATGGTCCAACGTATGTTGTATCAGATCATACTTTTAATAACATAAAGAAAAATGAAGTTAAAAATAGAGACCAAAACGAACAATATGGCGTTAATTTAAATAATCAAAAAGATGTTAAGAAAGCAGAAAGTATCTTTGACAAACAAAATGACCAACAAGATTCATCGCTTTCTTACCACAAAATTTATCAAGACTCTAAAAGTGGTTTAGGTGTTATGTTATTCGTACTTGGTTTCCTAGGCATAGCATTTCTACTATCAACAGGTTGTATCATTTACATTAAACAGATTGATGAAACAGAAGATGAAACTTCTAACTATAATATATTAAGAAAGCTAGGGTATACTTCTCAAGACATGTCACGCGGTATAGCACTGAAAATAGGATTTAACTTTGCGCTACCACTAATTATAGGACTATGTCACGGATATTTTGCAGCTAAGTCAGCATGGTTCTTTATGGGACAAGCGTTCTATACACCCGTATTAATTGTAATGGGACTATACTCATTAATTTATATATTATTTGGAATTTTAGCTTATATACATTCAAAACGCGTTATACAACGTGTGCTATAATTTTGAAGGACTAATGCTTGTCATTAGTCTTTTTTTGTGTTATAAATTACCAATGTGAACTCTGAGTTTTCGGAAATTTTACATTAGCATAACGTTTTTAAAAATTAATTAATAAATAGTGGTCGAATTTGCTTTGAAAGAGTACAATGAAGTAGTAATTACATAAATTAAGATGTATATTTTGGGAGGATTACTAATGTTTAACAAGAAAAAGGATAAGTTTGGTATACAGCTAGAAGCTATAGCTGAGAATTTAAGCCGCGCATCAGTTGAATTTGGAGAAATGGACTTTGACTCAGAATTCGATTTAAAAGCTTATTCAGATAAAATTAAAGCTTATGAATCAAACGGTGACGACTTAATGCACCAAATTATTACTGATTTAAATCAGACTTTTATCACACCGATTGAAAGAGAAGATATTTTAGAACTTTGTGATGCATTAGACGATGTATTAGATGAAATGGAAGAAACTTCTGCAATGTTCGAAATGTATTCTATCAGTTATTCAGATGAATATATGGCTGAATTTGTTAAAAATATTCAAGCAGCTGTTAAAGAAATTGAAATAGCTGTAACGTTAGTAGCAGAGAAGAAATTTTCTCACATACGTGTACATTCTATTAATATTAAAGAATACGAAACAAACTGTGATAACATTTTAAGACAATCAATTAAATATATTTTCAATACTGAAACAGACCCAGTTACTTTAATCAAAGTGAAAGATATTTATGAATCTTTAGAAGATGTAGCTGACAAATGTCAATTAGTAGCAAACAAACTTGAACAAATCATTATGAAAAATAGCTAAGGAGTTTATAATATGGATAGTTTACTCATTATTACCGTAGCTATTGTTGCTTGTGCGTTACTTTTTGACTTTATTAATGGTTTCCATGATACAGCAAATGCGATCGCAACAGCAGTATCTACAAAAGCACTTAAACCGAGACATGCAATTCTATTAGCAGCAGTGATGAACTTTATTGGGGCATTAATGGCAACAGGTGTTGCTCAAACAATCGCAAAAGATATAGTAGATCCATTTAAATTAGAGAATGGTTCAATTGTAATATTGGCCGCTTTAATTTCAGCAATAACATGGAATCTCGTTACTTGGTATTTTGGTATTCCAAGTTCATCATCACATGCACTTATTGGTTCAATTGCAGGTGCTGCGATAGCATCAGCAGGATTTGGTGTATTACATTACCAAGGATTTTCTAAAATTATATTAGCATTAATTGCTTCACCTATACTTGCTTTTATAGTTGGTTTTATTGTTTATTCCATTTTTAAAGTAGTATTTAAGAACAATAACTTAACGAAAACAAATAGAAACTTTAGATTTATTCAAATTGGTACAGCAGCTTTACAAGCATTCTCACATGGTACTAACGATGCTCAAAAAGCAATGGGTATTATCACAATGGCACTTATTTCAGCCAATATGCAGACTACAACTGATATTGAGCTATGGGTTAAAATAAGTTGTGCTACTGCAATGGGACTTGGAACAGCAGTAGGTGGCTGGAAAATTATTAAAACAGTTGGCGGTAACATTATGAAAATTCGTCCAGCTAATGGTGTAGCAGCAGATTTATCATCAGCACTTATTATTTTTGGTGCTACATACATTCATTTACCAGTATCAACTACACATGTTGTTTCATCTTCAATTTTAGGTGTAGGTTCATCACAAAGAGTTAAAGGTGTTAAATGGACTACAGCACAAAGAATGATTATTACTTGGATTATTACATTACCAGTATCAATTGTTCTAGCATTTGTTATTTATCATATTTGTATGTTATTTGTATAAAGAGACGACAATAGAAAAGACCATTCCGAGCATAGACTTGGAATGGTCTTTTTGTATTTGTGGTAATTGGATTAGGGAAACGCACCATATCTTGGAGATATCGTGCGTTTGACCCAGTATCGCACCATATCTTGAAGATATCGTGCGTTTAGCCCAGTATCGCACCATATCTTGAAGATATCGTGCGTTTGACCCAGTATCGCACCATATCTTGGAGATATCGTGCGTTTAGCCCAGTATCGCACCATATCTTGAAGATATCGTGCGTTTAGCCCAGTATCGCACCATATCTTGAAGATATCGTGCGTTTAGCCCAGTATCGCACCATATCTTGAAGATATGGTGCGTTTGAGCCATTATCGCACCATATCAAGATATCGTGCGTTTGGAGTACAGAATCGCCAAAGTTCCCCAAAGATTTTTGGCGATTTCCTTCAAAATGCCAAAGTTCTGCAAAGATTTTTGGCGATTTTCTGCGTTCACTAGACTAATCTAGGCAAAATAAAAAAGGACCACGATTGTGATCCTTTTTCTATATTAATGAATATATGAATAGTTGTAAGCTTCTGATGCTGGGATAGTTCTATAATCTTGTACACCAGGAGGCGTGTTGTAGTTCATTTCTGAAACGAGTAAACTACCGTCTGCTTTAACTGATTCTACATATGATACGTGACCATATTGTCCAGTAGTAGATTGCATAATTGCACCTACACTTGGATTACGATCTACACGGAAACCGTCAGCTTGTGCTGCGCTTGCCCAATATTTAGCGTCTCCCCAGTAAGTACTAATTGCACTACCAGCTTGAGCTCTACGATCGAATACATAGTATGTACATTGACCCCAGTCATATAAATTTTGGTCATTAAATGATTGACTACTACCAGTTTGAGTTGGTTGAGTGTTATTTGAAGGTGCAGTAGAAGTGTCGCTTCCGCTACCACCAGCAATTTTTAAACTTTGTCCTGGATAGATAATATAACCTTGTAAATTATTTGATTTCATAAGTTGGTCAACTGTAACACCATTTTGTTGAGCGATTACTGCTAATGAATCACCGCTTTTAACTGTGTATGTTGAACCTGATGTTGCTGTACTTTCTTGTGAACCACTGCCACCAGCAGAATTACTGCCGTTTACTGAAATGACTTGACCTGGGAAAATCATGTTTCCTGAAATGTTGTTACTTGATTTCAGTTGATCAACAGATACGCCATATTGGTCTGCAATACTCCATAAAGATTCACCATTTTGTACTTTGTGTTGTGTAGAAGCTTCAGCGTCGTGATGAGATGCTATAGCTGCAACACCTGATACAGCTGTCACTGCGAATGCAAATTTTTTCAAAGGCTTATCCTCCTTATTATCTCTATAAATATAAATAAAACAGAAATCTAAAATGTAATTCCTTCGATAAATGTAATGGTAACAAAAATAAAAACCGATGTACTGCATGTAATCATCTTGTAATATAAACACAATATTTCAAATTCGAACATTTTGAACCAAATGAATAAGTGGAAACCGTTACGGACGCTTTCAAAAGCAATATGTAAAATTATGTATGTAAATCGAATGTTACAAATGATAGCCGACCGTCTTTATTGATAAGTTACTAAATTAGTTATAAAATAGTTGGTATAACTATTAAAAAGGAATGATTCTAAATGAATTATGAATATAACTACGGAGCAAATCAAGAAGCTGTATCTCATGGTTCAGCTATTAGAAAAACTTGGTTATACTTCCTATTCTATTGGGTGATTTTTGGAGTTGGTACGTATTTAGGACAATATTTACCTCCAGCATTACATTTTCCAATTACAATAGCATTATTTGCAATTATTATGATATCTCTATTCGTGAAGTCTTCTAGAAAATTTGGTGGCATCATTTCTATTGTGTTTGCATTTTTAATCGGAGTATTGTCTTACACTTCATTTATGTATTATTTAGGTACATTAGGAACGCAAGCATTTTATGGAAATATAGCACTTGCAATTGGCGCATTCGCTGCATTTGGTATACTAGGTTACTTTATGATTGATGATGCATCAGGTTTAGGTAAATATTTATTTGTTACATTAATCGCATTAGTCATTGCGAGCTTCATTGGTTTATTTTTAAATAATCCAATCTTCCATACTGTTATATCAGTAATTGGAATTGGCTTGTTCTTACTATATACTGTGTATGATTTTAATAGAATGAAATTAGGTAATTTCTCTCCAAGGGAAATGGGCTTTAATTTATTCGTAAACTTACTCAACATCATTATGCATATTTTAAGACTAGCAAGTATTATAAAAGATTAAAAATAACAATCTGAGGAATCGTAATGATTTTTCAGATTGTTTTTTCGAATGTCAGTAAACTTTGCGAGACGGCAGCAATATTGTATAATAGGTATGTTAAATAACTCACTTTGAAAGAGAGATGGAATTATGGGACGTAAATGGAATAATATTAAGGATAAAAAAGCCCAAAAAGATAAAAATACAAGTAGAATTTATGCGAAGTTTGGACGTGAAATATATGTAGCGGCTAAATCAGGAGAACCAGATCCTGAATCAAACCAAAATCTTAAATTCGTATTAGAAAAGGCTAAAACGTATTCTGTTCCTAAACATATTATTGATAGAGCCATTGAGAAAGCAAAAGGCGGATCAGAAGAAAACTATGATGAATTAAGATATGAAGGATTCGGTCCTAGTGGTTCAATGTTAATAGTAGATGCCTTAACAAATAATGTTAACCGTACTGCTAGTGATGTGCGTGCTGCTTTTGGTAAGAATGGTGGAAATATGGGCGTATCAGGTTCAGTAGCGTATATGTTCAATCATACAGCAGTTTTTGCTTTTAAAGGAAAATCAGCAGATGATGTATTCGAACTATTATTAGAACAAGATTTAGATGTTAAAGATGTTATTGAAGAAGAAGAATTAACAATTGTATACGCAGAGCCAGATCAATTTGCTCAAGTACAAAATGTACTTAAAGAAAATGGAGTAGAAGATTTCGAAGTTGCGGAACTTTCAATGTTAGCTCAATCTGAAGTTACATTATCTGAAGAGGATTTAGAAACTTTTGAAAAATTAGTAGATGCAATTGAAGATTTAGAAGATGTACAACAAGTATTTCATAACGTAGAACTATAATGGAGAGATGTTAATGACTAAAGAAGAATGGATTCAGTTATTAGATTTAACTGATCATCCAGAAGGTGGTTATTACAGAGAAACCATTAAATCTAATCAAGTATTGAATGATGATAATGCACTGTATACGAGTATTTATTTCTTATTAGAGAAAAATAATATTTCGCATTTTCATAGAATACAGTCAGATGAAGTTTGGTATTATCATGCAGGTGACACATTAACCGTTCATATGATTCATCCGAATGGAGAATATGAGCAAGTTCATATCGGTACAAATATTGAAGACGGTGATGTATTACAAGCATTAGTACCAAAAGGCACAATATTTGCTTCAAGTGTAGAAGGTGAGAATGACTTTGCACTGGTAGGATGTATGTGTTCACCAGGATTTCAATTTGAGAAATTTGAATTATTTAAGCAACATGAATTGTTAGAGCAATATCCACAACATGATGCGATTATAAAAAAATATGCATTTGAATAAGAAAAAGCCGTGCCAACTGTAACGATTGGCACGGCTTTTTGTAAATAAACTAACCCGATTAAAAACTCGCTTGCCTAGGGTACAGTCTCAGCCTGTAGTCTTCGACTCGTACTAAACGCTTAGGCGTCTTCGTTTTTAATCGGGTCAAATACTAACGAGCATTATTCGTAATTCTGCTTCTTAGCGAATTCTAACGAGCATTATTCGTAATTCTGCTCCTTAGAGAGTTCTAACGAGCATTTCTCGGAATTCTGCTCCTTAGAGAGTTCTAACGAGCATTATTCGTAATTCTGCTCCTTAGAGAGTTCTAACGAGCATTTCTCGGAATTCTGCTCCTTAGAGAGTTCTAACGAGCATTATTCGTAATTCTGCTCCTTAGCGAGTTCTAACGAGCATTTCTCAGAATTCTGCTCCTTAGCAAGTTCTAACGAGCATTATTCGTAATTCTGCTCCTTAGCAAATTCTAACGAGCATTATTCGTAATTCTGCTCCTTAGCGAGTTCTAACGAGCATTATTCGTAATTCTGCTTCTTAGAGAGTTCTAACGAGCATTTCTCAGAATTCTGCTCCTTACATCAGTATCTTTATAGTTCTCCGTATACTTCTTTTGCTGTTTCAACGACGTAAGATAATTTATTCCATTGTTCTTCTTCAGTTAGAATATTTCCTTCTTCTGTTGAAGCGAATCCGCATTGTGGGCTTAGGCACAATTGGTTTTTAGATACATATTTTGTAGCTTCGTCTAATCTACTAAGTATGTTTTCTTTGCTTTCTAAGTCACCAGTTTTTGATGTGAATAATCCTAATACAATGTATGCGTCGTCTCTATCGAAATGTCTTAACGGTTCGAAGTCTCCTGAACGGTTATCATCATATTCTAAGAAGAATCCTTGTAGTTTTTCAGTGAATAATTCTTTTGCGATTGGTTCGTAACCGCCACTAATTGCCCATGATGATTGATAGTTCCCTCTACAGATATGTGTTGTGATTAATAAATCTTCTGGAAGGTCTTTTAATGAGTCGTTAACAACTTTAGCTGCTAATTGGATTGCGGCTTCTTTTTCATCTTCTGTACGTTCTCTATTTTTAATCAGTTGTTCTGTAGCTGCTAATCCAGCCCAATAAACGTCATCAATTTGTAAGTAACGACAACCTAATTCGTAAAATTTCAAAATGGATTGACGGTATGCTTCTGAAACGTCTTTTGCATATTCAAAAATATCTGGGTAAATTTCGTGATTTAAAATGTTTGGATGGAATAGTTGGTTTGGACTTGGAATGGAAACTTTACTTACTGCTCTTCCTCCAACTTGGTTATGTAAATATGAGAAGTGCTCAAAATGAGGGTGTTCAGGATTGAATTCGACTTTTTGAGTGACTTTAACATCATGTTTTTTAGTTTCAACACCGTTAAAAGTTAATCCTATTTCGGGTTCGTAGTTGTCAACGCCTGTTAAGTTTTCTAAGAAGTCAAAATGCCAATATGAACGTCTGAATTCACCGTCTGTAATACTTTTTAAGCCGACTTCTAATTGTTTTTCTATAATTTTATTAATTTCTTCGTCTTCTACTTTTTTCAATTCTTCGTCTGAAATTGCACCTTCTAAATGTTTTGTACGTGCAACTTTTAAAGGTTCTGTTCTTAATAAACTTCCTACGTGATCTGCGCGGAAAGGTCTAATTTGTTCTGTCAATTTGCTTCACTCCTATTTTGTATACTCTAAAAATTCTGAAAAATTCAACATTAATTAAAAATAGCAAAATAATACAACTGTGTCAATTTAATTTTGTTATAATAATTGAGTAAAGGAGGACCGCGTATTTGGCAACTAATAAGAAAAAAACGAAGAAAACGAAATCAAAACAGAATAGTAAAAGAATAACAAATAAAAAGAAGAAAAATAAATTTAAAAAACATTATTTTGTTTGGTTATTATGCATCATGATATTAGTTATTCTTGCTGTCAGTATTTATCATGTTTTTAAACCGTTGCCACATGGTGTTTCTAAACTGAGTTCAGAAACGAAGACGAGCAACGTTGAATTATTAACAGATGTAACTTATAAATCAGGAAATAAGATGCATTATGAACAAGAAATTTTTGATAAAGTAAATGAGACTATAGACGAGGCTGATGACTTTATTATTATGGATATGTTCTTATTTAATAGTTATAAAACAGGGGATAAAGACTACCCTAAAATTGCGGATCGTATTACACAATCATTAATAAATAAGAAGAAACAAAATCCAAATATAAAAATAATCGTCATCACGGATCCACTTAATTCATTTTATGGTTCGTACACACCGTATAATATTAAAGATTTAAAAGAACAAAACATTAATGTACATTACACAGATTTAAGTAAGTTGAGAGATTCAAATCCTACTTACTCAGGCGTTTATCGTACCTTTTTCCAATGGTTTGGTAACAGCGAAACAGGGAAGCTAACAAATCCATTAAGTAAAGAAGCACCGGATGTAACAGTTAGGGGCTACTTAAACATATTAAATATGAAAGCAAATCATAGAAAGACGCTTGTAACGGATAAGCATGCTATGGTTCTTTCAAGCAACCCACATGACCCGAGTGGTTATCACCAAAACGTAGGTGTAAGGATGTCAGGACCTATTCAAAATGCATTAATTAAATCTGAAATTGCAGTAGCCAATATGAGCGGCGGTCAATATGATCCAGATGATTTTAAAATCAAAAATAACAGTTGGATAGACAACGCGCCATATACGGTTCAATTAGCAACTGAAGGTAAAATTAAAGAACAAGTTATTAATAATATTAAAAAACTACAATCAAAAGACCGTATTTCTATAGGTATGTTTTATTTATCAGACCGAGATGTCATAAAAGAACTGCTTAAAGCATCTAAACGTAACGTCAAAATTAGAATAATATTAGATATTAACAAGGAAGCTTTTGGTAAAGAAAAACCAGGCGTACCGAATAAATCTGTAGCCAGTGAGTTAGTAAATCGTTCAAATGGTAATATAAAAGTGAAGTGGGCATTAACTAATGGTGAACAATTTCATTCTAAATACGTATTACTAGAACAAAATGAAAATAAAAAAGCAACGATGATATTAGGCTCAGCTAATTTAACGAAAAGAAATATTGGGGATTATAATTTAGAAACAGATGCAATCATTAAAGGGAAACAAACTGACCGTGCATTTAAAAAGTTATCTACAACATTTAATAACGCTTGGGATAACAAAGAACATAATATGACGGCACAATATGATGATTTTAAAGATGAATCATTATGGAAGAAAGTATTATATAGAATTCAAGAAAAAACTGGAATATCCAGCTTTTAATTAAATAAAAAGCACACCCAACTCAAATTATCATTTTGCGTTGGGTGTGTTTTTTTATTATCGATTGATTTTAAGAATATTACGAAACATAATATCAGCCATTTTTTCAGGTGTTTCTTCGCATCCGTTACGTAACCAACTATATATCGTTGCGATTTGACCGCCTAAAGTGTAATCAAGAAAGTAATTAACGTCTTGTATTGTGCCAATTTTCATGACTAGTTTTTCGAATCTCATTTTGATTAATTTAATAAAAGTAACAATCAGTTCTCTTTCTGGATGCACCACTAAAACACTTGTGAAAAATCGTTGGTGCCTCGATATATAATAGAATAAGTTTGTATAATATTGTTTAACGTATTTGCGACTATTAGATGTGTCATTCATTATGGAGTGTTCGATCGCGTCCATTAAGTTTTCATAATTCATCATATGGTATTGCTTTATTGCTTCATATGTATCGTATTTATCTTTAAAGTGTGCGTAAAATGTTGAACGGTTAATGCCACATTCAGCACATAACATTTTTATTGTGATTTCATCAAAGTGGTAATGTTCTAATAAGTAAACCATATTACTAATGATGAGTTGTCGCGCTTGCTTTTTCATAGTTCACCTCATGTAATTGCGTATATTGTATTTTACCAAAAGGCGATAAGTATTTACATTAATATACATTGTAATTTACAAAATAATATATGAATTTATCTGATTTTTTCGTTAATTTAGCCCGACAAAGTTCTTTATTTTGTTGGTTTAAAACATGTCTGTGGCGGATTATAATAGATAAATCATTGAAATTTGGAGGATATAGAGTAATGAAAAAAATCGTGCTAGTAAATGTTATCACGATAGTGATTCTAGTGGCTATTGGCCTAGTTGGATTCCACTATTATAGTGAAGCAACAGATTATGTAAAAACAGAAAATGCTAAAGTTGACGGTGAGCAAATTAAAATTGCAAGCCCAGTATCAGGTAAGTTAAACAGTTTCGACGCTGAAGAAGGAAAATCATTTGGAAAAGATGACAAAATCGGCGATGTAACTGGTAAAGGTGAAAATGGAGATAGCCAAAATATGGATATCGAAGCACCTCAAAAAAGTACAATCGTAAAAACATCTGCATCAAAAGGTGACTTCGTACAAGCTGGATCACCAATTGCTTATGCATATAACTTTGATGATTTATATGTAACTGCAAACGTTGATGACGAAGATGTAGAAGATGTAGAAAAAGGACAGGCTGTTGACGTAGATATCGATGGTCAAGAAGCTAGTGTTAAAGGTAAAGTGTCTCAAGTTGGATTAGCAACTGCATCAAGTTTCTCATTGATGCCTTCATCAAATAGTAATGGAAACTATACAAAGGTGACACAAGTTGTTCCAGTGAAAATCACATTTGATTCTAAGCCATCAACAAATGTTGTTCCAGGAATGAATGTTGAAGTTCGAATCCACAAGAATTAAGGAGGGTGCATTATGACATCAACCTTTACGGTGGCTTATATAATAATTGCAATCTTACTTTGGGTTGGAATTAACACATTAGTATTAAAAAGTAAAAAAAATAAAACGACTTCTGAATCTGCTACTGATGATAATAGTCAAAAAGACACTCATCTGAAATCTAAAGATGATGACAGTCTTAAGACTAGTCAAGAAACTAAGCAAGAGAAAACAGAAGAAATTAAAGAAGAATCTAAATCAGAAACGACACCAACAACTCGAAATAAAGAAGTTGATTCTGAAGAAACAGATTCTCATGAAGAACATCATCACGAACATACTGAATTATCAGATCGTGGTGCAGAAATAAATGAAGACGAACCAATCAACGAACAAATCAAAAAGAGCCACGTGAATTTTGTTTTCGGAAAAGGTGTTACAAGAAACAAAATTTTACTTGCTATGATGTTTGGTATGTTTATTGCTATTTTAAACCAAACGTTATTAAACGTAGCGTTGCCAGTAATTAATAATGAATTTAGTATTTCAACATCAACAGGACAATGGTTAATGACAGGATTTATGCTTGTTAACGGTATATTAATTCCGATCAGTGCATTCTTAATAAGTAAGTATTCATATAGAAGATTATTTATTATAGCGATGATGTTATTTACAATTGGTTCATTATTATGTGCAATATCATTTAACTTCCCTATGATGATGACAGGACGTGTCATTCAAGCAGTAGGTGCAGGTGTGTTAATGCCATTAGGTTCTAACGTATTTATGACGATTTTCCCACCCGAAAAACGTGGTGCAGCTATGGGTACTTTAGGTATCGCCTTTATCCTAGCACCTGCAATCGGTCCAACGTTATCAGGTTGGATTGTGCAAAACTATCACTGGAACGTTATGTTCTACGGTATGTTTATTATCGGATTAGTCTCAATATGTGTGAGTTACTTTTGGTTTAGAATTTATCAACAAACTACTAATCCAAAACCGGATATTCAAGGTATTATATTCAGTACACTTGGATTTGGTTCGTTATTATATGGATTTAGTGAAGCGGGTAATGATGGTTGGTCATCAGCTACAGTAGCTATTTCATTAATTCTTGGTGTTATTTTCACAACCTTATTTGTTGTTCATGAAGTAAGAATGAAAAATCCAATGATTAATATGACTGCGCTTAAATATTCAGGATTTACATTAACAACAGTAATCAACGTTATTGTAACAATGAGTTTATTCGGCGGTATGATCTTATTACCAATTTATCTACAAAATTTACGTGGATTCTCTCCACTAGATTCAGGACTATTATTATTACCTGGTTCATTAATCATGGGCTTCATGGGACCAATAGCTGGTAAAATGCTAGACTCATTCGGTATTAAACCATTAGCCTTAATCGGATTAACAATTATGACTTTTGCTACTTGGGAATTAACACAGTTAAATATGGATACACCATATTCAACAATATTAGTCATCTATATCGTACGTTCATTTGGTATGAGTTTCATCATGATGCCAATTATGACAGCTGGTATGAATGCATTACCACAAAGACTTATTCCGCATGGTAACGCGATTAGTAATACTGTGAGACAATTAGCTGGTTCAATCGGTACAGCTATACTTGTTACAGTTATGACTCAAAACACAACATCACATTTAGCAAATATGTCTGATAACCTTGATTCAACAAATCCTGTTATTAAAGGACAAGTAAAAGCACTTGCAGATTCAGTTGGCGGTGAGCAACAAGCAACATCCGCATTAGTACAATACTTAAATAAATTAGCAACAGTACAGGGTATCAATGATGCTTTCTGGATCGCTACATTATTTAGTGTAATTGCATTAATCTTAAGTTTATTCTTAAAAGGTAAATCTCATTATTTATCAAAAGAATAATAAAAACTCCTAGATTTAAAAATATTAATTGAATTGAAATGAGACTGCCTACAACATTCACATACGTGGATTTGTAGGCAGTTTTTTTAAATTTTTCAATAAATTTTAGAAAAGATAGCTTGAATACTTTGATTAAAGCAAGTAATTTTATATAATGTAAAAAAGGAGTTGGTAACTTGTGAAAGTTAAGTATATTGACAAACGTCATTGGCGACGTCTCCTTAATCGCGAATATAAAGAAGTTGCACTGGATACGAATCATTTTAAAGGGCTTGTAGGACTCGTTACAATGGTTGAAGTGAAAGAGCCTTTAAATGTAACGGTTGTAGGGAATGAAATTACAGTGGCTGATAATGGTTATAAATGGATGCAAATTCTTCCAGAAAAGAAGCCGTACAGTATTACTGTAATGTATAACAAACAGAACCAACCAGTGCAGTATTATTTTGATGTGAATTTGAGGAATATCACTCAACTCGGGAATGCAAGAACATTAGATTTATGTTTAGATGTATTAGTTATACCGAAGACAGGTGAATACGAGCTTGTTGATGAAGATGATTTAGAAAGAATGCTTAAAGAGAAGAAGATTTCTAAAGCTCAATTTCATAAAGCATACATTACTGCTCATGAAATTATGTTTAAGTTAGAAACTGACTTCAAAGGAATTGAAAAGAGAATACGATACTGTTTCCATGAAATTATGAATTCAGATAAATCGAAATAGAAAAAGCGAGTGATACCTCATTAATAAATAGGTAACCTCGCTTTTTGCTTATAAGAATATAAGTGCTAATATAATTGCAACTGGACCAACTACGAAACAATATTTACTGAATATACCGAGTTGACCACGTTCCATAATGCCTTGTAACCATTTTAAAGAGAAATAACTGGCTATAAGTGAAGCTACGAACGCAAACGCATAAGATATCATTAACGTAGAATTTGGTGGCGTTTCAACGATATCTTTAATTCCTAATAATGCTGTTCCTAAACTTACTGGTATATATAGTAAGAATGAGAATTTGAATGCTGTTTTTTGATTCATGCCAACACCTAAAGCACCTACTATTGTTGCACCACTACGGCTTAACCCTGGAATGAGCGCTACAGCTTGGAATAAACCAACAATAATCGCATCTTTCAGTGTTAAATCTCTTTCTAATTTTTGACCTTTTTTATTTTGTATAAACCACAGCGCGAGACCAGTTATAATTAACATAAAACCGACCATGATGACACTTTTCGTATCACCAATAATATCTTTAAAGATAACGCCTAATACGCCTGCTGGAATCGTGGCAATTACAATATACATCGCCAATTGGAAATTTTTCGTTATTGATTCCGTACGATCGCCTTTTAGATATTTTAAAGTATCTACAATTAATTCGATTATGTCTTTTCTAAATAATATCAATACAGCAATTAAAGAAGCCGTATTCACAACGATTTCAAAAGTAAGACCATTTGTATGTAATCCTAAAAATTCCTCTACCATAACAAGATGACCACTTGAAGAAACGGGTATAGGTTCTGTTACACCTTGTACAATACCAAGAAAAATATACTTAATAATTTCTATAACTAACATAATATATTCCTTTCTATATATAAACTCATTCTCAACTATAACGAATACTTCATAGCGTTTCAATTTTAGAATTGAAAAAATTTATATTTCAGACTAAAGTTGTAGGTAAATAGGACGGACATTAAGAAATAAATTCATGATATAATAATATAAAAGTAAGGAGGGTGTCGATTGAAAGTAGATGATTATAAATTACTCGTAACATTAGAAGATGTGAAAACATTAAGAAAAGCAGCCGACATTCTCTACATATCACAACCTGCAGTTAGCCAACGTTTGAAATCGATAGAAAACTTTTTTGGAATTGCTATATTCATTAGAACAAAAAAGCAACTCATCACAACAAACGAAGGTGCACTTGTTATAGAACATGCTAGAAAAATGCTAAAAGAAGAACGATTACTTTTAGATAAAATCAGTTCTAAAATAGGAGAAGTGAACGGAAGTATTTCAATAGGCGTTTCCTCATTAATAGGACAAACGATATTACCACAAGTACTTGGTCAATATACAGAACTATATCCGAATGTAGATATTCAATTACAAATCGGATCAAGTGAACATATTAAATCCTATCAAAATGATTTTCATGTAATGGTTGTAAGAGGAAATGAAGTAATGAATGTACAAAATGATCTATTATTAAACGAACAACATTATTTCATATATCCTAAAAATAGAAAGCAAGATTTGCATTTGTTACCAATGATAGAATTCCAAGCAGAACCAATCTATTTAAAACAAATAGAAGAATGGTACTCAGATTATTTTCAACAAGAATATCATGCACTTATTAAAGTAGACCAAATCGCGACATGTAAAGAGCTACTGTTAAACGGAGTTGGTGTGACCGTGTTACCAGAGTTAGTAATAGGCGATATTGATACAGATGTGTTTGAAATTAAAAAATTAAACGTCATGCGTAAACCATTAACACGATCCACATACATATGTTATGAACATAACGTATTACAACTACCACAAGTTAAATCATTCATAGATGTGCTGAAAAATCATATCAAGCAGATTGATTTTAAGAAGAAGTAAGTAAAAACGCCAAAAATCCTCAGCGATTTTTGGCGTTTTTGTCTGTGTCTTATCCCTTTTTCTGCAATCTTGTAAATATATCTCTCGTTTCTTCATTAATACCGTCGTGATTGAGAATGCGTTTGATGCGTTCTTGGTTTTTATTATCTGTATATCTTGTTTCGTTAAGTTCTAATATTGATAATTTTGGACTATATGTTTCAATTAACGTTAAGTCGTCTTCTTGTGAGACATAACCTTCTTTAAGTACTCTGAAATAGCATCCGGTCTTACCGCTATCTGCCATTCTTTTAACTAAGTCTTTAATACCATATCGTTGGGCTATTGTTGCGCATGGTTGTCTAGGGCATGATACTTGGATAACTGCTTCTCCTAGTTGGTATGTATCTCCTATGTTTAAATCTTTTTCTGTTAATCCCGACACTGTTAAGTTTTCACCGAAAATTGCGTATTTTGGTAGTTGGTCGATTATGTCATTCCAATGTTCATAGTTATCTTTACTATAGAAACAAAGTGCTTTTTCGACACCACCATGTCCTTTAAATTCTTGTTGGTCTTCTATAAAACCTGTTTTTGAAAGAAACATTTTATTTTTAAAAGGTACTTTGAGAACAGCTGTTTTTTTAGGCTTTTGATCTTTAAATGTAACGGTGGAAACTTTTCCTGTAGATATATAGTCAACTGTATAATTCATTAAAAGTTCCTCCTTTTTGTAGTTAGTATCGATTTTACAACTTCGTTTGAAATATATCAATAAAGCATTGACGTAATAGTGGTTTAGCTATAAAGTACAAGCATATAATAAAATATAGGAAGTAGTGAATTCATGTTTCTGAAACTTTTTCAAATCAAAAACTATAAACTCTTTACAGTAAATATGGGTTTATTAGGTATGGCGATTGCGATAACTGTACCATTTTTAGTATTATATGCAACACAGCATTTGGGCATGACTAAATTTCAGTACGGTTTGTTGATGGCATTAGCTGCAACTGCTTCTTTCACCGTCAATTCGATTGTTGCTCGTTTTTCTGATAGTGGAAAAATTAATCGAAAATATTTAATCGTAACGGCGCTTATTATGGGCGCACTTTGTTTCTCGATTTATTTCTACGTACATACTATTTGGATTTTCATCATTTTATATGCAATGTTCCAAGGACTTGGAGCACCTGCAATGCCTCAAATGTATGCCTCAGCAAGAGAATCTATAAATGAATCGACTTATAAAGATAGAAGTATTTTTGCTAATACTATTTTAAGATCAACATTTTCATTAGGATTTTTATTTGGGCCGTTAATTGGAACAGTATTACTTGCTGCATTTGGTTATGATGGTTTATTTGGTGGAACAGTGGCTTTATTTTTAACAGTTTTAGTATTATTATTAATTTTTTATAAAGAGCCAAAGAAAGTCATTAAACAGGCAGTTGGAAACTTTCCAGAGAAGAAAGCACCAAACTTAATATATGAACCAACGTTACTCATTCCATTTTTAGCGTTTATATTATTGCATGTAGGTCAATGGATGTATACACTAAATATGCCGTTATATGTAACTGAGTATTTAAAAGATAGTGAATCACATGTTGGATATTTAGCAAGTTTATGTGCTGGTTTAGAAGTACCATTTATGATCATTTTAGGTTCTATTGCGAGTAAATTTAAAACGAAGACATTGCTTATGTTAGGATCGATATTTGGATTTGGTTACTACTTTAGCATCGGTGTATTTGATAGCTTTAATGCGATGTTAGTAGGTCAAATAGCGTTGTCATTCTTCTTAGCAATATTACTTGGATTAGGTATTAGTTATTTCCAAGATATTTTACCTGATTTTCCAGGATACGCATCGACATTATTTGCGAATGCCATGGTAATAGGGCAACTAGGTGGAAACTTACTTGGTGGTCTTATGAGTGATATAGTTGGACTAGGTAACGTATTCTTCATTTCAAGTTTATCTATAGCTGTAGCATTTATATTGTTGATTTTTACAAAAGAACATACTACAAATAAAGAAGCAGAATTAAGTTAGGAGTATACTATGACAGTAATCAGTTGGTTAATCATTATTATTATGTTTGTCATTGCATTTATTGGTCTTATAAAACCGATTATTCCATCCGTATTATTTTTATGGATAGGATATTTCGTATATCACTTTGCGATAGATTCTTCAAAACTATCATGGGTGTTCTGGACCGTAATGGCAGTATTTACAATCTTTTTAATATTATCAGATATCATTATGAATAGTTATTTCGTTAAGAAATTTGGAGGATCTAAATTAGGAGAAACGATGGCAGCAGTAGGTGTGATAATAGGTTGCTTCGTATTTCCTCCATTCGGAATTATTATCGTACCATTTGTTTTAGTATTTATAACTGAAATTATTCAAAAACGAGATATTACGTCATCCATGAATGCTAGTATCGGATCATTACTTGGATTTTTATCAAGTTCAATAGCAAAAGCATTAATTATGATTGTAATGGTTATATGGTTCTTTATAGATATTATGATAAGTTAATAAAACGAAAAATTAGGGCTAAGACGTAATGTCTTAGCCCGTTTTTTATTTGTGATATAAATTGCTACAATCGTTATTAACAGAAATCGATGGAAGTGTAAATAAGAGAGTCGTTATTAACAGAAACCGATAAAACTGTAAACAAACAGGCTGTTATTAACAAGACTCAGTAAAAGTGTAAATAAAATTAACCGATTAAAAACGCGCTTGATTAGGGTACAGTCTCAGCCTGTAGTCTTCGTTTTTAATCGGATCAAATTCTAACGAGCATTATTCAGAATTCTGCTCCTTACAGAGTTCTAAAAAAACTGCTAGCTTTTATTTATCTATTTATTTTCCTTCTTCCATATCTTTCTCAATTTCTTCTTTAGTTTCTCCGCTTTCTTCTAGCACCATTTTACGGTCGTACATTTTGAAAAATGGGAAATAGATTAATACTGATATTGCGATATTAAATAAGACAAGTACAATTGCGCGCCAATCACCACCTGTTGCTAAGTATGCACCTATTGGAGCTGGTAATGTCCATGGTGCCATTACGCTTGTTGCATTGACCAAACCTAAAACGGTGGCGATATAAGTAATGATGGTTAATACGATTGGAATGATGATAAATGGTATGACCATTATCGGATTTAATACGATTGGTAATCCGAAAATGACAGGTTCATTAATATTGAATAATGAAGGTACTGCAACGGCTTTTCCGAATTTTTTAAGGAATTGTGATTTTGCGAAAATTAATATACAAATAACAAGTCCGAGTGTTGCTCCGGCTCCGCCAATCCATACAAACCATTGGAAAAATGTTTCTGGTGCGATATGTGGTAATGGATCTCCTGCTGCGTGTGCTTCTGCGTTTTTTGCTAAGTATACTTCCCATAATGGACGTTCAATTGTACCGACAATCGACATGCCGTGAATACCAAATGACCAAAAGAAAGTCGTTAAAAATACAGGAACTAAAACACCAGGTAATGTATCACCTGCGAATACAAGTGGTCCAACAATTTTATCTACAAGTGTATGTAAGTCTAGTTGGAAAACGACAGTTATGATGCTCATTACACCCAGTACAAATACAACTGGAATTAAAGATTCAAAAGAACGGCTGACGGAAGGTGGTACTTGTGGAGGCATCTTGATGGTAATGTTTTTATTTTTACAAAGTCGATATATTTCTACTGAAAAAATAGCTACAAACATGGCAACGAATAATCCATGTCCGCCTAAATTAGTCATAGGTAGTACATAACCTAATTTAGTATCCATCGTTGGTGAAATGGTTAATAAGAATGCTGCTGTTGAAAGTTGCGCTGCTGAGAGAGGGTCAAGATCATACGATTTGGCGAGGTTATACCCTATACCAAATACGATGTATAAACTCATAATAAACATTGTCATTCTATAAGGAATTAAAATTTGTTCTGCATGTTCAGTTGCCCATTTTGTAATTCCCCATGATTCCGGTAGTGGTGGTGTTGCAAATATAAGGAAGAACGAGCCGAAAATGATAAACGGCAATGCGGAAATAACACCATCACGTATGGCGAGTAAATGACGTTGATTCGATAGTTTCGTCATCGGTCCAGAAAGCTTACTTTCAATCCAAGTAGCAAAGTTATTCAAAATAATCTCCCCTTTGTTTGTAAGCGTTACAATTTTGTTATATTATAAACTAAATAATAAAAATATTCAAAATAATAAAAAAATAAACATTTTAAGAATTGAGGGATAATAAAATGAGGCAATTAGGCATATCTTTATACCCCGGGAAATCTATTGAATCTGAAGATATTAAGTATATTGAAAAAGCACATCAATACGGATTCACGAGAATATTTACGAATTTACTTCAACTTACTATAGAGAATAAATCTACAGTGTTACCATCAATTGAAAAAACGATCAAACATGCTAAAAAATTTGATTTTGAAATTTTCGTCGATGTTGCACCAAGAACGTTTAAAGCTTTAAATATCGAACCGAATGATTTATCTTTTTTCAATGAACTTGGTGTTGATGGGATTAGATTAGATGAAGGTGTCGGTGCAAAAGAAACAAGTGATATGACATATAATCAATACGGTATAAAAATAGAACTCAATATGAGCGTTATGAATCATTATTTAGATAACGTATTAGATTTTGAACCTAACCGTGAACAATTAGTCGGTTGTCATAACTTTTACCCACATCGATATGCAGGTATTTCGGAAGATTTCTTTTTAGAAGGTAGCAAAAAATATAAAAAATATGGGCTTCGAACAGCAGCTTTTGTTTCAAGTGATGAGGCAGATTTTGGTCCTTGGCCAATCACAGAAGGTTTACCAACTTTAGAACAACATAGAGGTCTCCCTATTACAGCCCAAGCTAAACATTTATGGTCAACGGGATTAATTGATGATGTCATTATAAGTAATTGTTATCCTTCAGATGAAGAATTAGCAGCGCTTGAGTATTTGAAAAATGAACCCATTACGTTTGATGTGAAATTAGTTGGTGAAGTTTCAACTTTGGAAAGAAAAATTATCGTAGAAGAACCGCACTTTTATAGGGGGGATGTAAGTGACTATTTGATTCGTTCAACACAGAGTAGAGTGAAGTATAAAAATGAATCCTTTCCGCCTCACACTACAAAAGCAATAAAACGGGGTGATATATTGATTGATAATGATGAATACGGTCAATATAAAGGGGAGCTTCAAATTGCTTTAAAACACATGATTAATGATGGCAAGGTCAATGTTGTAGGTAGAATAGAACCACATGATTTAATGTTATTAGATTATCTTAAACCATGGGCGTTCTTTAAATTTAATATAAGGGGATAGATTAAAATGAAAAAAATATTATTAGTTTGTGCAGCAGGCATGTCAACAAGTATGTTAGTTGAAAAAATGAAAGAAGCCGCTAAGAAAGAAGATAAAGATTATGAAATTGAAGCATTAGCATTAGGGGAAGCAAAAAATAAAATTGACGAAGTAGATGTTATTTTATTAGGACCTCAAGTACGTTTCCAAAAAGAACAAGTTGAAAATGTAGCAGCAGGTAAAGTGCCAGTTGATGTTATTGGTATGCAACAATACGGCATGATGGATGGAGAAAGTGTGTTAAAACAAGCAGAAAGTTTAATGGAATAAAGTAAAATAAATCTGAATACGTTTTCATCTTGTTGAAACACGCCTAACAATTGTTTTCTCGTGTATTAAAATTTATAATAGTTAATATTATAAGAATATTTCAACTATTAATTAAAGGATGAGAAACATGAGCGAGCATTATATTTTATTAGCTGATTGTAAAGATGAAATCGGCGTTACATCATTAATATCAACAATTATCAAAGACACGAATTCAAATATATTTCATTTAGATCACTATACGGACATACAAGAAAATGAAAATCATTTATATCTCCGTATGAAATTCGATAAAAATGATGAAGTTAAACCACTTTTAGAAAAAGAACTCAAAAGCAGAAATATTAACTTTGAAATTTACGATGCTGAGGAAAAAGTTAAAACTGCATTGCTCGTTTCAAAAGAAGATCATGCATTAAGTGAAATTATGTTACGTGCAAACAGACAAGAATTTCCGATTGAAATAAGTTGTGTTATAAGCAACCATGAAAACAATCGCAAATTTGTTGAAGATATGGGTATACCATTTCACCACGTAAAAGTAACGAAAGATACAAAACAAGCGAGTGAAGAAAAAATCACTGAAATATGTGAAAGTTACGATGTAGACTTACTTGTATTAGCAAAATATATGCAAATTTTATCTGAGACATTTGTAGAACGTCATCATTTAAAAATTATAAACATTCACCATTCATTTTTACCTTCATTTATAGGGGCAAATCCTTATAAACAAGCATATACAAGAGGTGTGAAATTAATTGGTGCTACAAGTCATTATGTAACAGAAGACTTAGACGCAGGTCCAATTATTGAACAAGATGTTGTGAGAGTTAATCATAGATATACCGCACAAGATATGAAACATACAGGTAGACACGTTGAATCTCAAGTATTAGCGAGAGCAGTTCAATGGCACTGTGAACATAAAGTAATTGTGAATGGTAACAAAACTGTGGTATTTTCATAGTATAGAATAAACAGTGAGCGTCATGCTCACTGTTTATTAATGTAAATAAAAATAAATAAGTGGTGTGAAGATCATGATTAAAACTTATTATATTAATGCGAACGATGAAATTAAAAAAACGTCATCACCATATGATATACAAGAAGAGAAGAAGTGGATTTGGGTAGATTTAAATGAACCTACTCAAGAAGAATCTAAAGTGTTAGCCGATTATTTTGACTTTCACGAGTTATCAATTGATGATGCTACAATAGTTCAACAAAGACCTAAATTTAAACAATATGATGGATACCAATTTTTAGTGTTCCATGCTTTAGATTTAAAGACGCTAGAATCAGAAGAACTAGATATATTTATCGGTGAAGATTTTATTGTGACTTTTCATAAAGAGAGATTTGAAGAAATCGATACGGTTGAAAGAAGGTTATTTAACCATTCACTTGAAAATCCTAAACCTAAAGATATTATGCTAAACATTTTAGATGATATCGTCGATAATTATTTTCCATTTATTTATGATATTGAAGACAAAGTTTTCAATTTTGAAGATAGACATAACGTAGACATAACAACTAAGACGTTAATTAATGACACTTTTGATTTAAGACAAGAGTTATTACTGATTAAACGTACTGTTCAACCTATGAAAGATTTAGTTTATCGTATGAGAGAAGGTAAAGTACTCCATCTCGATGAACAACAGTTATTATACATTACACATATCAATGACCATCTTATGAAACAAGTGGAAATGGTCGATGCATCAAGAGAAATGACAAGTGATATACGAGATAATTATATATCTTTAAACTCATTTAAAATGAATAACATTATGAAAATATTGACGATTTATTCAGTCGTATTTATGCCTTTAACGCTTATTGCAGGTATTTACGGAATGAATTTTAAAAATATGCCCGAATTAGAATGGCACGATGGTTATTATATTGTACTTGTTATTATGTTTATGATTGCTATGATGATGTTAATTGTATTTAAAAAGAAAAGATGGTTTTAAACTGTAATTTAAAAAGGAGTGAGCTCATTGCAACTTTATGGAGCGATAGAAGCGGGTGGAACAAAGTTTGTTTGTGCGGTTGGTGATGAATCTTTAAATGTAATTGAACGTGTTTCAATTCCAACTACTAAACCTGATGAAACAATGGAGAAAGTCATTTCATTTTTTAAGTCATATGACATAGTGAGTATAGGTTTAGGATCATTTGGACCAATTGATATTAACAAAGATTCAAAGACTTATGGCTATATAACATCAACGCCAAAAACAGCATGGCAGAATTTTAATTTTGTTGGAGCAATTAAAGAAAATTTTGATATTCCGATTGCATTCACAACCGATGTTAATACATCTTTATATGGTGAATACAAAAAAGGTATAGCTCAAAACGTCAACTCCGCTGTATATTACACTATAGGTACTGGTATAGGTGGCGGCGCGATGATGAACGGACAATTTGTTCAAGGATATAGTCATCCAGAAATGGGGCATATGTCTATAAAAAAACATGTTGAGGATACGTTCGAAGGGAATTGTCCATATCATGCAACATGTCTTGAAGGATTGGCATCCGGTCCAGCAATTGAAAAAAGATCAGGCATAAAAGCAGAATATATCGAAGAACAAGACATTATTTGGGATATGGTGGCTTATTATATTGCCCAAGCAGCATTTAATACAACACTATTATTATCACCTGAGAAGATAATTCTTGGCGGTGGCGTGATGCATCAAAGTCATTTACTTGATAAGATACATACACAGTTTGAAAAATTAAATAACGAATATGTTACGACACCACCAGTCGAAGAATATATCGTAAAACCTAGTTTGAACGACGACCAAGGCATAATAGGTTGCCTAGCACTCGCTCAAAATGAATATAAATAAAAGTAGGTGATGATCTGTGGATTTATTAGTAAAGCTGGCTGAATATCAGCGAATGGAGACAGACAGGCTAATATTAAGACCCGTAACGTTAGAAGATACGAACGCACTATACGAATATGCCTCAAAACTAGAAAATACAACACACGTATTTCCGACACATAACTCAATAGAAGAAACAAAAAAAGTCATTGCCAGATATTATATGGAATCACCATTAGGCAAATACGCATTAGAATTAAAAGAAGAAAACAAACTAATCGGTACGATAGATTTGAGAGTATATACAGATCATAAAAAAGCAGAAATTGGCTATGTTCTAAACCTAGATTACTCCGGAAAAGGGTATATGACAGAAGCGGCAAATCAAATATTATCATTATCATTTGATACGATGAAATTGAATCAAGTATACGCAGTACATAGTACAATTAACCCTGATTCCGGGAAATTGATGAAACGAATCGGCATGAAGAAAATAGGCGTCATGCCAAAAAATCGAATTCATAAAGATAAAATAGTAGACGACGCATATTATGTTATTACTAACGACGAATACAGAGCGTTGAAAAAAGAAACTGAAGAATAAAGAAGTGTCAATGGAATATGGAAGAGCGAATGGAATAATGGGAGAGCGAATTCTTAAAAAATGTTAAGAATTCGCTCTTTTTTTGATATATTGACGGCTTACCGAGAGAAGCGGGAAGGCGCTAAGTTGCTAGATTGGTGATTCTAGCAATATAGGGAAGGTCTAAGTTGCTAGATTGTTGATTTTAGCAATATAGAGAGGGTCTAAGTTGCTAGATTGTTGATTTTAGCAATATAGAGAGGGTCTAAGTTGCTAGATTGGTGATTCTAGCAATATAGAGAGGGTCTAAGTTGCTAGATTGTTGATTTTAGCAATATAGAGAGGGTCTAAGTTGCTAGATTGTTGATTTTAGCAATATAGAGAGGGTCTAAGTTGCTAGATTGGTGATTTTAGCAATATAGAGAGGGTCTAAGTTGCTAGATTGTTGATTTTAGCAATATAGAGAGGGTCTAAGTTGCTAGATTGGTGATTTTAGCAATATAGGGAGGCGCTAAGTTGCTAGATTGTTGATTTTAGCAATATAGAGAGGGTCTAAGTTGCTAGATTGTTGATTTTAGCAATATAGAGAGGGTCTAAGTTGCTAGATTGTTGATTTTAGCAATATAGGAAGGCGCTAAGTTGCTAGATTGTTGATTTTAGCAATATAGAGAGGGTCTAAGTTGCAAGTCAGGCCCCACATGCAATATAGGAAGGCGCTAAGTTGCTAGACTGGTGATTTTAGCAATATAGAGAGGGTCTAAGTTGCAAGTCAGTCCCCACATGCAATATAGAAGTCGTGTAAGTTGCAAGTCAGGCCCCACATGCAATATAGAAGTCGTGTAAGTTGCAAGTCAGGCCCGACATGCAATATAGAAGTCGTGTAAGTTGCAAGTCAGGCCCCACATGCAATATAGAAGTCGTGTAAGTTGCAAGTGAAGCCTGACATGCAATATAGAAGTCGTGTAAGTTGCAAGTCAGGCCCCACATGCAATATAGAAGCTGTGTAAGTTGCAAGTGAAGCCTGACATGCAATATAGAGAGCACAAATAAATAAAAACCAGCAAAAATTTGCTGGTTTTATCCTATTCTTCTTTTCTAACGACCATTATTCAGAATTGTGACTGTTAGCGGGTCCAAATCCAGAACCAAATCCAAATCCAGAACCAAACCCAGAACCAAATCTAGATC
Source organism: Mammaliicoccus sp. Marseille-Q6498 (assembly GCF_946151045.1). NCBI lineage: Bacteria > Bacillati > Bacillota > Bacilli > Caryophanales > Staphylococcaceae > Mammaliicoccus > Mammaliicoccus sp. Marseille-Q6498. The sequence goes on from NZ_OX267714.1 coordinate 2,084,983, forward strand.
CAAATCCAGAATAGACGACTCACAAAATCCTAAGTCCATTCCACAATTCAGACTCTATTTTCCTACTTCATTACTTTTTCTTCATTCTAGTCATGACTTTTAATCCGTATGCAAATATACTGTATCCAATTAATGAACTTGGTAACCAAGATTTTGTTATTTGGATGTCTTTGTTTTTATTGAGTAATGTATACGGTACTAACGTTGAAATGAAGTATAGTAATAGTACTTTTTGATAACGTTTGTTCATTTTGCACACCTCACTTTGTTAGTTTTATTATAATCCTCATTTCACCAGTAGAATTATAATTTTTTTACAAAGTTGGGGCGATTTTATTCGAATTTTGTGAATGATGATGCGTCGTGTCGTGATGCTCTTTCGTTTGTCATTTCGCCTTTACCAATAGTCAATAACATTGCTGGTACGAGGTTGTCTTCAATGTTGAATGCTTCTTTAACAGCTTCTTTATCAAAGCCTATCATTGGGCATGTTGCATATCCTTCGTCTTCGCTTAATAACATTAAGTTCATAGCGAATAATGATGCGCCACGTACTGCTTCGTCTCTTTTGTTTGTTTCATCTTCAAAGAATGTATTAACGCTTGTAATTAAGCCTTCGCGTTTATCACTTGGTATGTGTTTATGTTCAATCCAGTCGTCTGCAATGTCTTCAATTGTGTGATGTGCGTTTAAATCACCTAAAATGATTAAAGTAGCGCTTGCGTCTTTAATTTTAATTTGTTTATTTGCAGCTTGGTATAATTTTTCTTTTGCTTCATCTGTATCGACAACGATCACTTTCCATTGTTGTAAATTCCAAGCAGAAGGTGATAAAGCTGCTTTGTTTAAAAGGTTTGTAATTGTTTCTCTATCCATTTCATAATGATTATAATTTTTCACTGAACGTCTTTGTTCGATTACTTTTGATAATTCCATTTATGTCCACTCCTCAACTATTGATAAATATATGGTGATATAATGTCGTGTATTTATCAATTTATTTGCTTAATCACTTTCACACGAAAAGAAAACCTTTTTAATATAAATCATAAACGTTTATTTGTTACAATAAGGGTAATAAGATGATTTTAGTGTTATGACAGTTGATTGACAAAAGGGAGCGATGGACATGATAGATATTCACAATCATTTACTTTATGGCGTTGACGATGGACCATTAGACGCTGAAAGCATGCTTGAATTGGCAAGAGAAGCTGAAAAGATAGGTATTACTGACTTAGTAGCAACGCCACATTATATTGAGCATCGATTTAAAAACAACGCTCAAATAGTAAAAGATAGAACAGCAGATGTTCAATCTATTTTAGATGAAAATGGTATTAAGATAAAAGTCTATCCTAGTCAAGAAATTCATATGTTTGGTAAAGAACTTGAAGGTTTAGAGTCAGGTGAACTCATTCCTATTACAGAAGGATCTAGATATGTATTAATTGAATTTCCATTCTTTAGCGTTCCTGATTTTGCTGATGATACGTTTAACAAGTTGTTTGATGCTGGATATAGACCGTTATTAGCTCATCCAGAACGTATTATTCCAATACAAGATAATCCTCAAATACTATTTGATTTAATTAAAAGAGGTGCACTTTGCCAAGTAACTGCAGGATCATTAGTTAATAAATATGGTGAAGATGCAAAAGTAGCGGCAGATTATTTGTTAGATCAAGATGCAATTCACATTATTGGAAGTGATGCACATAATACAAGTAATCGAAATTTCCATTTACAAGAAGCATACGATTATATAGAAAAAACTAAAGGCATCGATAAAGTTAATGAATTAAAAGAAAACGCTAGAAAAATATTAAATAACGAAGAAATTTAAACTTTAAAAGCAAGAATAGTTAATGTACATTTGCTATTCTTGCTTTTTTCTATATAATAAAAAACTAAAATTATGACGCAAATAATTGTATTTTAACACTACTAACTTTAAAATAAAGAAGAGAAATAAAGTTTCATTAATAGAATATCGGGGAGCGTTATATATGAAATTAGGAGATCGTGTAAAACAACGAAGGATAGATTTAAAACTATCTCAACAAGCATTAGCTAAGGGAATAGCAACGCAAAGTCAAATTTCTAAAATTGAAAAAAATGAATTGCAACCGGGATCGCAACTTCTTTTTAATATTTCTAGAAGATTGAAATGTAGTATGGACTTTTTATACATTGGAGACGAGTTGGATACACAACTTGAACAAAAATTAAAAGTAATCGAAAGACTATTAGAAGACCGCGATTATGATGCACTTATGCCAATAATTGATGGTCATTATTTATCAAACGGGACAACTGATGAAATCGCCGCTTCAAAATGGGTAAGGTCTATTATTACTTTTTATAAATTTGAAGATGTAGAAGAGGCAACTCAATTAATCGAAGAAGCATTTAAATTAATCGATAATAATATGTATGAGAAATTACAAGTATCAATTTGTAATACAAGAGCAATCATTTACTATAAACAAAATGAAAATGAAATAGCTAAACTATCATTAGAAAAAGGATTGCAAATTGCTGAGCGATTCAATGTAGAAGATAGTTATAAAATAAAATTGTTAAGCACTTTATCTAATATTTACTATAGCGAATCAGATTTTGATCGTTGTTTAGCATATGCACAATCAGCATTAGACAAAACTGTTAAATCAAATCGCTATATGCTTTATAGTGAATTAGTTTACAATATCGTACAATCTAGAAAAGAAATGAAAATTGTTGATAACTCAGACATAAAACAACTTGAAGTTGCGCTATACTTGAGTGAATTATCTAAAAAACATACACTTTCATTTTTAATTAGAGACTTAATGAAATCTTTAAAAGAATAAAACAAAAAATAAACAAAGGCTGGGGCATAAATGTCCTAGCCTTTGTTTCCTACGATTTCATCAATTATATTGATATGTCGTTTGTCTTTTAATAAGTTGATTAAATTTTCAGTAGTGTATTGTGTACTTAGTTTGTTTTCAATATTTTTAATGATATTAAAATTGTTATTCTGTTTGAATGGGTAAGTCACGTTTGTTTCATTCATAATATGTAATATGATCGCTTCTTCTAGTAATGTGCTAGAGGGGTGATCTTGTGTATATTCATTGTTATGACGAGTTGTTTGATTCAGTACCGTTTGGATATAAAGCTTGGTGAAGTAGTATGCGACTATTTCATATAGTTGATCTGCGTGTTTGCATAATGCTTCTATAAAGAAATATAAACGTGGTTGAGTATCCATTTGAATAACTGCTTCTTCTTCATAATTTGCTATTAATAAAAAAATTTCAGGTTGTAAGTATGTATGATATTGCTTTAAAAAAGTTAATCTCACGTCAAAGATAATATGGACGAGCTTAGTATTTATTTTTAAGATAGTTGAGATATCTGTTTCTAATTTAGTAATGGTGTTTGGCAAATGATGAATCATCGTTTTATTGTTAAGTCCAGCGTCACTGAATTCTTCATAATATTTTTCGTAATAAAGTTCTGATGATTGAACTGTTAATTGAAAGTTATTTACAAAGTCATTCACTGTATTGCTAATCATCATTTTAAATCTCCTTCAAACATATTTATTATCTATTATATATGATATGACCTAAAATAAATATTGTTATCATTAACAAAAATGATTTGACGAAGTGTTTGATGTCATGTACCCTTTTTAAGTATTGAAGATATCAATTAAGGAGATTCTAATGGAACAAAATAATAAAATAACGTCATTTTGGGCTTTGTCACCGTTAATCGTGTTTGTAGTTCTATTTATTGGAACAGGTATTTCAACAGGCAATTTTGAATTTTTACCATTAAATGTAGCGATATTAATTGCTGCAATTTTTGCTTGTGCGATGTATCCTAAAACATCATTAACGAAAAAATTAGATATATTTACAAAAGGTGCAGGTCATCCGAATATATTATTAATGGTTTTTGTATTTTTATTAGCAGGTGCGTTTAGTGAAACGGCTAAAGGTATGGGCGCTGTCAGTTCAACTGTTAATTTAAGTTTATCATTAATACCTGGACAGTTTTTATTAGCTGGGTTATTCGTAGTGGGTGCATTTATTTCTGTAGCGATGGGTACATCAATGGGTACGGTCGCTGCACTAGCTCCTGTAGGTGTCGGTATTTCAGAAGCGACTGATATTTCGTTAACTTTAACAATTGCCACTGTAGTAGGTGGTGCAATGTTTGGTGATAATTTATCTATGATTTCTGACACTACAATTGCTGCAGTTAGAACACAAAAAACAAAAATGAGCGATAAATTTAAGATGAACTTCTTAATTGTATTACCAGGTGCGCTTATCACGATTGTGATATTGTGGTTTTTAACTAAAGATATGGGTACGGCTGATGCGAGCCATGGTAGTTATTCACTGATCAAAGTCGTACCATATTTATTTGTTCTAATAGCTGCATTATGTGGCATGAACGTGCTCATGGTGCTTGTGAGTGGTATCATCATTGCAAGTGTTATTGGATTATTAGATGGGTCTTATACAATAAGTGAAAATCTAAAAGCGATATCTGATGGATTAATAGGTATGCAAGATATCTCCATGATTGCATTGTTTATAGGCGGTATGATAGGCGTTATAGAATACTTTGGAGGTATAAGATGGTTGTTAAACGCCACTACAAGTCGAATTAAGACTAAAAAAGGCGCTGAGTTTGGTATAGCAAGTTTAGTCAGTGTAACCAATCTTGCAACAGCTAATAATACAATTTCCATTATTACTGCTGGACCTTTAGCAAAAGAAATAGCAGATGATTATGAAATTGACTTAAGAAAATCTGCCAGTATTCTAGATATATTTGCAAGCACGATACAAGGTATTATACCTTATGGTGCACAAGTATTAGCCGCAACAAGTGTAGCGGGTATATCAACTGTTTCTTTATTACCGTATACATTTTATCCTTACTTATTAGGTATAAGTGGTATTGTATCTATTTTAATTGGATACCCACGCAAGAAAAAGCGTGTATAACGCGTAGATGTATATTCAATCAAAAAAGCGTAAATTCTTTAAAATGAAGAATTTATGCTTTTTTTTATCAATTTTCCAGTGAGGGCGCTAAGTTTACACATAAATTCATTAGCGTATAATGTAACGAAAGGAGGTCATTTTATGAATAAATTATTTATAAATGGTCAATTTGTAGAAAGTAATTCTACAAATCAATTAGAAGTTATCAATCCGGTTAACGAAGAAGTTATTGATACAGTTACGTTGGCAAATGAGGAAGATACTGAAAAAGCAATAAAAGGTGCTAAAGAAGCACAGTTAAAATGGGAAAAAATAAATATTATAAAAAGAGCGCAAATCGTAGAAGATTTAGCTGAACAATTAGAAAAAAATAAAGATGAATTAGCTAAAATATATGTCGAAGAACAAGGTAAACCTCTATTTGCAGCAATAGGTGAAATAGATAAATCTATAGAGTATATTCATTATATGTGTAGCTTAGCTAGAAAGAATAATGGAGAAGTTTTACAAAGTGAAGTAGAAAACGAAACCATTATACTCACAAAAAAACCAGTAGGAACGACTGCAGGTATTATTCCTTGGAACGCACCTATATTCGTATTAATGAGAAAATTAATTCCAGCTTTAGTTACAGGTTGTTCCATTGTGATTAAACCGAGTGAAGAAACGCCTTTTGGAGCTTTTAAAATTGCTGAATATATTCAAGAAACAAAAATACCTAATGGATTAGTACAAATTATAACAGGTACTGGCTCTGAAGTAGGTAACTTATTATCACAAAGTAAGGATATTGATCTTGTTTCAATTACTGGTAGTACCGGTGCAGGAAGATCAGTTATGGAAAGTGCAGCTCAAAACGTAAAAGGTGTAAACCTAGAATTAGGTGGTAAAGCACCTGCTATTGTTACAAAAAATGCTGATATTGAAAAAGCAGCTAATTATATTGTACAAGCAAGAATTAATAATAGTGGACAAGTATGTACATGCCCTGAACGTATCTATGTAGACAAAGATGTCTTTGATGAATTTTTATCAATCGTTAAAGATAAAATGAGCAAAGTTAAAGCTGGAGAACCATTTGACGAAGAAACAACGATGGGATCCATCATTAACAAAAAACAATTAGAATCTATAGATAATAAAGTGAAATCCGCAGTTCAAGAAGGTGCTACATTAGAATTAGGCGGCAACATCATCGATAGAAAAGGTTACTTCTATGAACCAACAATTTTAACAAATCTTTCTAATGATTCTGAAGTAATGAAAGAAGAAATTTTCGGTCCAGTACTTCCAATTGTCAGTTATGAAAATTTTGAAGAAGTTTTAGACGAAGCAAACAACTCTGATTACGGACTATCTTCATATATCTTTACTGAAAATCTAAAAGAAGCAATGTTAGCAAGTGAAAGATTGAAATTCGGTGAAGTTTACGTTAACTGTGAAGCTGAAGAAGCTATTGTAGGTTACCATGCTGGTTGGAGACAATCAGGACTTGGTGGCGCTGATGGTGTAAATGGCTTTGATGAATATTTAAACACAACTGTAACTTACTTGCGTTATGAATAAAAGATTTTAAAGCATATAAAAAGAACGCATCATTAGGCACAGCCTAGTGATGCGTTCTTTTGTTGTGTAGATAAAATTCACCGATTAAAAACTCGCTTGCCTAGGGTACAGTCTCAGCCTGTAGTCTTCGACTTGTACTATTCCCTCAGGCGTCTCGTTTTTAATCGGTTTTTGTGTTCTAACGTGAAAGACTGAGAAAACAATCCCCTTAGAAATTCTAACGTGAAAGAAATCTGAAACAATCCCGTTAGAGCAATTTTAGTTATATAAAAGTGTAATACTACATCTAAAATAGGTCTTTTTCAGTTCTAACGTGAAAGAATGAAAAAACAATCCCCTTAGAAATTCTAACGTGAAAGAAATCTGAAACAATCCCGTTAGAGCAATTTTAGCTACTAAAAAGTGTAATATCACATTTCAAACAGGTATTTTTTAGCTCTAAAGGGAAAGAATCAGAAAACAATCCCCTTAGAATTTCTAACGTGAAAGAATCTTAAAACAATCCCGTTAGAACAAAAAACTGCCAACAATTTCACTTTATGTGACTTTGTCGACAGTCTAAAAAGAACGCATCATTAGGCTATGCCTAGTGATGCGTTCTTTTGTTTAATTTTTATGTTTATACTGTTTTTTCTTTTGGTTCTACGTCGTATCCGTATGCAGTTTCGCCGTGGAATACTACGTCTAATCCTTCTAGTTCTGATTTTTCATCTGTTCTAAGTGTAGTGAAGATGCCGATTGCTTTAGCGATAATATAAGTCATAATACCACTAAATGCAATTGTAACGATTACAGCTACTATTTGAATTAAGACTGGCATGAATCCACCACCGAAGAATAATCCGTCTGAAATAGTTGAGTTAACTCCTGAATTTTGGAATAATCCAGTACCGATTGCACCAACAACACCACCGAATCCGTGTAATCCGAAAGCATCTAATGCATCGTCATAGTTAAGTAATACTTTTAAGTGTGTAATAACGTAATAACATACAAGTCCACCAAGTATACCTAAAATCATTGAGCTACCATACCCTACAAATCCTGCTGCTGGTGTGATTGTAACTAAACCTGCAAGCATACCTGATAAAGTACCGATTAATGTAACTTTTTTCTTTTGAATATATTCGAATAGACACCAACCTGCGATTCCCGCGCAAGATGCTAAAATTGTATTTACGAAAGCCAACATCGCAACTGAATCGAAAGTTAAAGCAGATCCAGTGTTAAATCCGAACCAACCAAACCAAACGAGTATACCACCGATTAGTGTGATAACGAGGTTATGTGGTGGTTTTTTATTACTAGGTTTTCTTGATCCGAGTAGAAGGGCAAGTACAAGACCTGATACACCGGAAGAAATATGTACAACGGTACCACCGGCAAAGTCAATTGCGCCTAATTTGTGGATCCAACCTCCGCCCCATACCCAATGTGCTACTGGACTATAAACTAATACAACCCATAAAGCCATGAATATTAAGAAAGGTCCGAATTTCATTCTTTCAGCTACTGAACCAGTTAAAATTGAAACAGCTATCGTACAAAATGTTAATTGGAAAAGCATAAATAATGCAAAAGGTACTGTTTCACTGAAAGCTGGGTTAGGACTAAAACCTACACCATTTAATAAAGCGTGTGAAAAGTCACCAATAAGTAAGTTGCTTCCTCCAAAACTAATTGAAAATCCTAATAATACCCAAGTGAACGTTACGACTACAATTGCTGAGATACTATGCATAGAAGTATTTAAAACATTTTTCGATTGAACTAATCCACCATAGAATAATGCTAAACCAGGTGTCATTAACCATACCAACAATGTACATCCGAATAATAAAAGTGTATCTGTCTGACTCATCTTCCTTCAACTCCTTATTTTTTTTAAAGTATATGATATAAAAAAGGAAAATAGAAATATGAGTCACGTAAATTTACACAATATGTTAGCTATCGTTACACCTCTGGAAGAAAATGACTATTTTATATTTAAATAATCGAATGTAACTGCAGCAACTGATTTAGCTGCTACGAGTAATGCGCCTTCATCTATATCGAATTTAGGATGATGGTGAGGATATGTTTCTTTGTCTTTAGGACTAGCCCCCACATAGAAGAATGTGCATGGTAATATTTTCGCATAATACGCAAAATCTTCTGAAGGTGGTTGTGGTTCGCAACGTTCAACACCTTTTATTTCTGGAATGTTTGCGGATTCTATTGCTTTTGAAACTTGTTTTGTTAATTCTGGGTCATTGTAAAGTACAGGATAGTCATGAATATATTCCAAATCACATTTAACGCCATACATTTTTTCTAGACCTTTAGATAGACGTTTAATTTCTTTTTCAATTAAATTTAAAGTAGGTTCGTTCATTCCTCTAACGTCACCTTCAAGTTCTACTTCATTTTTAATGATATTAAATTGTCCTTTTCCGTCGAAGGAACCGATTGAAACAACACCCATATCAAAAGGATTAAGTCTTCTTGAAATAACGGTTTGAATCGACATAACAAAACTACTTGCTGCGACGATTGGATCATTTGTTAAATGAGGTGATGAACCGTGACCACCTTGACCAGTTATTTTTAACTTGAATATGTTTCGGCCAGATTGGACATTTCCTTCTCTATAATAAACATAGTTACGATCCATGTTACTCATTACATGTACCCCAATGACATTATCTACACCATCAAGAATACCATCTTTAATTAAATATTGAGATCCACCAGGCGGTTTTTCTTCAGCAGGTTGATGTATGATTACGATTTTTCCTTTTAAAGATTCTTTTTCTTCTATAAAAGTTTCTGCAAGCACCATTAAATAAGCTGTATGTGCATCATGACCACACGCATGCATCACACCTTCATTTTGAGAACTAAATGGTAACCCAGTATCTTCTTTAATAGGAAGCGCATCGAAATCTGCTCTAAGTGCTAAAGTTTTTCCAGGCTTTCCTGAGTCAATCGTAACTTTAATGCCATAAATACCATCGCCACCTATATGTGTTTCAAGCTTAACATCTTTATCTTTATAAAAATTCTCTATGTATTGAGCGGTTTCTTTTTCTTCAAAAGATAATTCAGGATGCGCATGTAAATATCTTCTGATTTCTATCATTTTTTCTTCTTTTTCGGATAGTTTATCCAAGAAATGTTGTAACAAATATCATCACTCCTCGACATATTTACTTTCATTATAGTAGAAAAGGGGCTCTCTGTATTGTATTAAGTAATAAAATGTTGTTGACAGAGAAATAAAAGGGGAGTAGAATGAATTGGTATTAGTTAGCAAAGCTAACTTTATTTTTATGGGGAAAAGGTGAAATCATAAATGAGTAATTTTTTAAATGCTTATACAAATGCTTATAGACCGTATATTTATCATATCAATTTAATTTTAGAACCTTACGAATTATACGCAGCGCAATATAAAGTGCTACGAGATATCGTTGATCATCAACCAACAACTTTGGTACAAGTATCTAAACGTTCATTTATTGAAAAACCTACAGCTCGTAAAATAATAAAAAAGCTTATCGAATATGATTTTGTTCAAGCAGTTAACAGTAAAGAAGACAAGCGCGAAAAATTTCTTACATTAACTGATGCCGGGAGTCAGAAATTTGAAGAAATTCATCAAAAAATTCAATCATTCCAAAACAAGTGTTATGAAGCAATGGAAGCTGATGAACAAGAGCTTGAACAAGCACAGGCGTTATTAGAAAAACTAAGAACACATTTAATCAAGGAGGCAACAGAATAATGGATAACCAAGTTAAGAAGCCGATTTGGACAAAAGATTTTATTTTCAACTTTGTCATCAGCTTTTTTATATTTTTATCAATGTACTTATTGTTAGTAACAGTAGGTGGGTATAGTAAAGAAACATTCGGAGTTTCTGATAGCTTAGCAGGACTAGCGTCAGGGCTTTTTATTGTTGGATCACTTTTAGGTAGATTTTTAACAGGTAAATATATTAATACACTAGGAACGAAAAAAATACTCATCATCGGTGGTATTTTACTCGTTGTGACAAATGGACTTTATTTAGTATCAGCTTCATCATTTGCTTTATTACTTATCGTTCGTGTTATAAACGGTGCAGCAAGTGGTATCGCAAGTACAGCTACTGGTACAATAGCAGCATTTATAACACCTGCAGAACGACGCAGTGAAGGTATTAGTATGTACAGTTTAAGTATGGTTCTAGGAACAGCGTTTGGACCATTTATAGGATTAATACTGTATCAACATATGCCAATGGCCGGATTATTCGCTATTTGTACAGTGCTTATCATTGTAGCATTTGTAATGTCTATATTTATGAAAGTTAAAACACCAGTTATGGCAAGTACAGAAACGAAAAAAGGATTTAAACTATCTAACTTCTTCTCAGTACACGCATTACCAATTGCTGCAGTTGTCGTTATCGTAAGTATTGCATACTCATCTGTACTTTCATTTATACAATTCTTCGCACAACAAAATCACTTAGTAGATGCAGCAAGTTTCTTCTTTGTCGTTTATGCAATCGCGGTATTGTTAACAAGACCATTTACAGGTAGAATCATGGACCAACATGGAGAGAATATCGTTACAATTCCAGCATTTATATGTCTTGTAATAGGATTATTCTTAATCAGCATAGCAAGTAATGGCGTTGTATTACTCGTAGCAGGGGCATTCGTTGGATTAGGATTTGGTAACTTACAATCTATATTCCAAGCACTCGCTATAAAAGTATCCCCAGTTGAAAAAATGGGATTAGCAACATCAACTTACTTTATCGCATTAGACTTTGGATTAGGCTTTGGACCGTATGTATTAGGTAACTTCACACATTCAATAGGTTACTCAGGATTATACTTCGATATGTCAATCGTCGCACTAGTCGGTTTAGTAGCATTTTATTTCTTACACATGATAAAAGCTAAAAAAGCAGTATATTAATTTAGAATAAGATATAGAAAAGAGCTTGCCGCATTTGCGGTAAGCTCTTTTTGTGTTGTAACGTGAAAGATTGAGAAAACAATCTCCTTAGAAATTCTAACGGGAAAGAAATTTGAAACAATCCCGTTAGAGCTATTTTGGCTACTAAAAAGTGTAATATCACATATAAAACAGGTCTTTTTCAGCTCTAACGTGAAAGACTGAGAAAACAATCCCCTTAGAAATTCTAACGAGAAAGAATTTAAAAACAATCCCGTTAGAGCTATTTCGGTTATAAAAAAGTGTAATATCACATATAAAACAGGTCTTTTTTAGCTCTAACGTGAAAGACTGAGAAAACAATCCCCTTAGAAATTCTAACGAGAAAGAATTTAAAAACAATCCCGTTAGAGCTATTTTGGCTACTAAAAAGTGTAATATCACATATAAAACAGGTCTTTTTCAGCTCTAACGTGAAAGACTGAGAAAACAATCCCCTTAGAAATTCTAACGGGAAAGAAATCTCAAACAATCCCGTTAGAGCAAAAAACTGCCAATAAGTTCACTTTAACTGTTTGTATATCAATCAAAAAAAGCTTATCGCGTTTGCGATAAGCTTTTTCTATACATCAATTATCCTTCTAAATCTACTGAATTAATATCAATGCCTAATGCGTCTGCTACGCCTTTACCATATGCTGGATCAGCTTTGTAACAGTTGCGGATGTGACGGTGTTTTACTTCGTCAGTTGTGCCTTGCATTTCGTTTGCTGTGTTTTGGAATATACGTTGTTGTGCTTCTGGTGATTGTAGACGGAATAAGTTACCTGGTTGTTCGTAGTAATTATCGTCATCTTCACGGAAGTCATGTTCATATAAATCGCCTTCTACTTCTAGTGCAGGTTTTTTATATTCTGGTTGTGATTCGTGTGCTTCGTAACTATTTGGATAATAGTTGATACCAGCGCCGTCGTTACCGTCAACTCTCATTTGTCCATCTCTAGAGAATGGGCATACGTTTGTAGCTGCTTTTGGAGAGTTAACTGGAATTTGCCAATGGTTAACACCTAAGCGGTAACGTTGTGCATCTCCGTATGAGAATAGACGACCTTGTAACATTTTATCAGGTGAGAAGTCTATACCAGGAATGATGTTTGTTGGAGCGAATGCTGCTTGCTCTACATCTTGGAAATAGTTCTCTGGGTTACGATTTAATTCGAATTCACCTACAGGGATTAATGGATAGTCACCTTTAGGCCAAACCTTTGTTAAATCAAATGGATTATCTTTATGATTTTTCGCTTGTTCTTCAGTCATAACTTGAATGTACATTTTCCATTTAGGGAAATTGCCTTCTTCAATTGCGTTGAATAAGTCTCTTTGACTTGATTCACGGTCTTTAGCAATCACTTGTTCAGCTTCATCAGCTGAGAAGTTTTCAATGCCTTGTTGTGTTCTGAAGTGGAATTTAACCCATACACGTTCGCCAGCATCGTTATACATTGAATAAGTATGTGAACCGAAACCGTGCATGTTACGGAAACCTTTTGGAATACCTCTATCAGACATTAAAATTGTTACTTGGTGTAATGCTTCTGGTAAAAGTGTCCAGAAATCCCAGTTTGATTGAGGGTTGTGCATGTTTGTTTTAGGGTCACGTTTAACAACATGGTTTAAACTTGCGAATAATTTTGGATCACGGAAGAAGAATACTGGTGTGTTGTTACCAACTAAGTCCCAGTTACCATCTTCAGTGTAGAATTTAAGCGCAAATCCACGAATATCACGTTCAGCTTCAGCAGCACCACGTTCACCGGCTACTGTAGAGAAACGCGCGAACATTTCTGTTTGTTTACCAACTTCAGAGAAAATTTTCGCATTTGTATATTGAGTAATATCATGTGTTACTGTAAATGTCCCGAAAGCACCTGAACCTTTAGCGTGCATACGACGTTCAGGAATAACTTCTCTATCAAAATGAGCCATTTGTTCTAAGAAATAAATATCTTGCATTGAAACTGGGCCACGACGACCAGCAGTCATTGTATTTTCACGATCGGATACTGGTGCACCGAAAAGTCCTGTAAGTTTTGATTTGTTAGTCATTAATTATCCTCCTTAAGAATACTTAATTATAATAATTCTAATTTCATACTAATTATAATTTAAACTGAGCAAAGTGACAAGTAAAAGAATTAATAAAAAAGCTATATACACTATGAGATATAAGTCGATACGTCTGTATAATAGCCGATTAGTGTTTTTAATAAACATTTTACAATGTTATAAAGGCGTTTATTGCGATTGTTATTCGCTCAAAGTCTTAATAACAATTATATTGTATAAATCTGAAATGAGAATTTTCTTTATTAATTGATTATAAGAAGTTTAAATAAATAAAAATAGAACACTAAAATGAGTGTTCTACTTAAGTATATTGATAAACTTAATGATTAAAAACTCGCTTGCCTAGGGTACAGTCTCAGCCTGTAGTCTTCGACTCGTACTAAACGCTTAGGCGTCTTCGTTTTTAATCGGGGTATATTCTAACGAGCATTTCTCAGAATTCTGCTCCTTACAGCATTCTAACGAGCATTATTCAGAATTCTGCTCCTTACAGAGTTCTAACGAGCATTTCTCAGAATTCTGCTCCTTAGAATGTGTTCATTATTCATAAACACTCTCTGAATATCTACTTAATAATGACTATTGTTTAGAATTATCTCTATCAATAAATAAAGGTTGAATATCGATTCTTCTTAATATAATTTCTTTTACTTTTTCAGGTAATAAATGAATTTGAGGTATGTCTTCAAGTTTTACACATACGTAATCAACTTTTGAATCAGGGATTACATTTAAATTTTTGAATGAATCTTGAATTGTAACATTGTAAATAAATAATATTTCATGCATTGAAGTGCCTTGGTATTCATAAAAATTTTGTATAGTCGTAAGGAAATGAATATTATCACATTCTATACCAAGTTCTTCTTTAATTTCACGTTTAATAGCTGAATCAGAACTTTCGTAATATTTAATTCTACCGCCAATTAAAGCGTGAAATTGATGCTTTTTATCGAAGTGAAAACAGTAGCCATCATTTGATTTAATGATCGCGCCAACTCTTATATTTACCATGCCTTCTTCAGATTTAAGTGTAAGATCCATAGTAATGCCCCCTCATATTTACTATTTTAAAATGATTTCAATATGACAATACCGATAAATACTAAAATTGCGCCAACTAAGCGTCTCGTCGTAATTTTATATTTTGGTGTGTTAAACAGACCGAAGTGATCAATGATAAGACCCATTAACATTTGGCCTAATATAACGACCATTAATGTCAGTGCTGCACCTAGTTCAGGCATAAGTAATATGTTAGTTGTAACAAAGATAGCACCTAAAGGACCACCTATGAAATAAATCGGTTTGATTTTACCTTGTTCAGGTTGCGTTAAACTGAATCGAATTCTTCTTACGATGATAAGAGATA